>NZ_QPJY01000012.1 GCF_003337735.1 Thioalbus denitrificans
CCGTGTTCCGTGTTCCGTGTTCCGTGTTCCGTGTTCCGTGTTCCGTGTTCCGTGTTCCGTGTTCCGTGTTCCGTGTTCCGTGTTCCGTGTTCCGTCAAGAGCGTCCCCGATAATCAAGAGCCCGCGCAACCCCTTCGCCCTTCACGCACTCACGCACTCACGCATTCACGCATTCACGCATTCACCCATCACCCTTCACAGCAGAACCGCCCGATCAGCTGCTCCAGCAGGTCCACGGTGGGGCGGACACGGTCCAGCGCCAGGTATTCGTCCGGCTGGTGGGCCTGGTCGATGTCGCCCGGGCCGAGGATCAGGGTCTCCATTCCCAGCGCCTGCAGGTAGGGCCCCTCGGTGCAGAAGGCCACCGCCTCGGCGCCGTGGCCGGTGAGCCGTTCGGCGACCTGCACCAGCGCCGAGGCGGCCGGGGTCTCCATGGCGGGCGTGCCCTTGAACAGGGGGAATATCTCCAGCTCCAGGCGCGAGCCCTCCAGCCGCCGCTCCAGCCGCCGGACGAGCTCGCCGCGCAGCTCGTCGAGCGCCATGCCCGGCAGAGGCCGCAGGTCGATATGCAGCTCGCAGCGCCCGCAGATGCGGTTGGGATTGTCGCCGCCGTGGATGTGACCCAGGTTGAGGGTGGGCACCTCCACCTGGAACAGGGGATTACGGTGGGCCGCCTGGAGCTCCGCGCGCCAGGCCAGGATCTCGCCCAGCACCCCGTGCATTCCCTCCAGGGCGTTGACGCCGAGGGACGGGTCGCTGGAGTGGCCGGAACGGCCGGTAAGCCGGATGGCCTCCATCATGATGCCCTTGTGCATGCGCACGGGCCGCAGCCCCGTCGGCTCGCCGATGACCGCGTAGCGGCCCCGGGGACGGCCGGCGGCCACCAGGGCCTCGGCCCCCTCCATGCTGCTCTCCTCGTCGGCGGTGGCGAGGATGATGAGGGGCGAGCGCAGCTGCCTCGCCTCGAACCGCCGCGCCGCCTCGATGGCCAGCGGGAAGAAACCCTTCATGTCGGCGGTCCCCAGCCCGTAGAGCCGGTCGTCGGCCTCGGTGAGGACGAAGGGGTCGGAACGCCAGCGGTCGGCGTCGAAGGGCACGGTGTCGGTGTGGCCGGCCAGCACCAGCCCCCCCGGACCCGCGCCCAGGGTGGCGATGAGGTTGGCCTTCTCCGGGCGCTCCGGCAGCGGCATCACCTCCACCGCGAAGCCGAGCGTCTCCAGCCAGCCGGCAAGGATGTCGATGACCGCGCGGTTGCTCTGGTCGAACTCGGGGCTGACGCTGCTCACCGAGGGGGTGGCCACCAGGCGCTGCAGCATTTCGATGAGACCGGGGACGGGCGTGTTCATGGAGCAAGGATGGACCGGGTTCCGGCAACTGCGCAAGCGCTCCGTCACGGTGATGGTGGGCCCCGTTCCCGCGTGCTAAATTACTGGGGCCCGTGGCGGTGTGCCGCGTGGCGCAAGGGTGCTTACCCTCTCCCTCACGGTCATCCCATGATCAGACCTGCCGATCTGTCGGACATCGATGCGCTGGTGGCCATCGAGAACCGCTGCTTCGAGACCGATCGCCTCTCCCGGCGCAGCTTCCGCTACATGCTCACCAAGGCCAACAGCAGCCTGCTGGTGGAGGAATCGGAGGGCGCCATCCGCGGCTATGCCCTGGTGCTCTACAACGCCGGCACCTCGCTGGCCCGGCTCTACTCCATCGCCGTGGATCCGGGCCACCGCGGCCTGAAGCTGGGCGGCAAGCTGCTGCAGGCCGCGGAGGCCGCGGCGCTGGAGGCGGGCTGCGCCTACATGCGCCTGGAGGTACGCCAGGACAACGAGGCCGCCCAGCGCCTCTACCGGGAGCTCGGCTACCAGAAGTTCGGCACCTGGCTCGACTACTACGAGGACCACGAGGAGGCGGCCCGCTACGAGAAGCTGCTGGCCCCCCACCTCAATCCCGACCTGGTCATCGTCCCCTACTACCAGCAGACCCTGGACTTCACCTGCGGTCCGGCCACCCTGATGATGGCCATGAAGGCGCTCGACCCGGACACGGAGATGAGCCGGCGCCAGGAGATCCGCATCTGGCGGGAGGCCACCACGGTGTTCATGACCGCCGGCCACGGGGGCTGCGGCCCCTACGGCCTGGCGCTGGCCGCCCACCACCGCGGCCTGGACGTGGAGATCCACGTGGTGGACGACGAGGAGGCCATGTTCATCAGCTCGGTGCGCAGCGAGGAGAAAAAGGAGGTCATCCGGCTGGTGCAGGAGGACTTCCTCGACCAGATCCGGCAGCTCTCCCTGCCCCTGCACCATGACCGGCTGGGCGTGGCGGACCTGCGTGCGGCCTTCGAGTCGGGCGCCATCCCGGTGGTGCTGATCAGCTCCTACCGCATCTACCGGGAGAAGTTCCCCCACTGGGTGGTGGTAACGGGCTTCGACGAACGCTATATCTATGTGCATGACCCCTTCGTGGACGACGAGGCCGGCAAGACGCAGACCGACTGCGTGAGCATGCCCATCCCCCAGAAGGACTTCGAACGCATGGCCCGCTACGGCAAGTCCGGGCAGCGCGCCGTGCTCATCCTCCGCAAGCGCAGGTCGCGCCGCCGCGGGCAGCGCGCCGGCTGAAACGACCGTTCACGGGAGCCATGGCCACTCAAGTCATCGTCGTCGAAAATCCAGCGGACGGGAAAGCCCTCGAGGCGGGCTACCCGGTCATCACCGTCAGCGACTATCTCACCCGCCCGGAATATATCCGCCAGAAGGACCTGCGGGTTATCAACCTGTGCCGCAGCTACCGCTACCTGAGCACGGGCTACTACTGCTCGCTCCTGGGCGAGGCGCGCCACCACCGGGTGGTCCCCGCGGTGAAGACCATGCTGGATCTCAGCAGCAAGGCCATGTACGGGCTCGACGTGGAGGATCTGGACGAGCTGGTGCACGAGACCATGGGCGGGAAGCGCCGGCGCAGCAGGGAGGTGGAGGGACTGACCGGCTTCACCCTGGAGATCTATTTCGGCCACACCATCTACGCACCGCTGGAGGAGCTGGCCCGGCAGATCTTCGAGACCTTCCCCGCCCCCCTGCTGCGGGTGGAGTTCGAGAAGGAGGGCACCTGGCGCATTGCCTCCATCAAGCCCCTGTTCCTGCACAAGCTCACCGCCGGGCAGACCGCCAGCTTCATCGAGGCGCTGGACACCTACTCCAAGAAGCGCTGGCGCACCCCGCGCTCGCGCACCGTCTTCCGCTACGACCTGGCGATTCTCCACGATCCCGCCGATCCCCTGCCCCCCTCCGATCCGAAGGCGCTGAAGAAATTCATCCGCATCGGCAAGGACCTCGGGGTGGACATCGAGCTCATCGGGAAGAAGGACTACGCCCGGCTGGCGGAGTACGACGGACTGTTCATCCGCTCCACCACCAGCATCGACGACTACACCTACCGCTTCGCCAAGAAGGCCCAGAGCGAGGGCATGGTGGTCATCGACGACCCCGAGTCGATCCTGCGCTGCACGAACAAGGTCTACCTGGCGGAGCTGCTGAAGGCCAACCGCGTGGCCACGCCCAGGACCCGCATCATCCGCAAGCGCGACCTGCCGGAGCTGGAGGCGGAGTTCGGCTTTCCCCTGGTGCTCAAGATCCCGGACGGCTCCTTCTCCCGCGGCGTGGTGAAGGCGGAGAGCGCCGAGCAGCTGCAGCGCCATGCCGCGGAGCTGTTGCGGGAGTCGGAGCTGATCCTGGCCCAGGAGTACATGTACACGGAATTCGACTGGCGCATCGGGGTTCTCAACCGCGAGCCCCTCTACGCCTCCCAGTACTTCATGTCCAAGAAGCACTGGCAGATCTACAAGCACGAGGGCGGCGGGCGCTTCGCCAGCGGGGCCTACAAGACCTGGCCCCTGGAGGAAGTGCCGGCGAAGGTGATATCGGTGGCGCTCAAGGCGGCCAACCTCATCGGCGACGGCCTCTACGGCGTGGACCTCAAGATGTACCGGGGCAACGCCTACGTCATCGAGGTGAACGACAATCCGAGCCTGGAATCGGGGGTGGAGGATGGCGTGCTGAAGGATGCCCTCTACCGGCGCATCATCGAGGAGTTCGTGCGCCGCATGGAGCTGCGGCGGAGCAACCGGCGCGGCTGAGCCGGGGAAGGCGGGGCGCCCCCGGCCCGGAAGCCGGGTGCGCGCAGCCGGTCATGAATGGTAGAGGCAACGGCAGAGATAGCCGAAGACAACGACCACGATCGAAGCGGCGATGGCCACCGGGTTGCCCTCGGTGCCCAGGCCCACCACCAGGGGCAGGCCGACGGGAAACAGCACCAGCCAGGGCTGGCGACCCACCCGTCTCAGGTCTCGCTGCAGGTGCTGTGACACACCCATGGGACTCCTCCATCCGCATGTTCTCGGCTCCCGCCGGCGTCTGGCGCGTCGGCTTTATGATTTGTTCTGGGAGCGAATTCATTGTTGTCATGGGTGCGTGCGGCAGACAGCGTCAGCGGCCCGACCCGGTGGCGAATCCATAATTCTCACCACTCGAGTCGGGAAATTAGCAGAACTCCACCCCGGGAGACAACCGGCAGCTGTCGTGCAGCGCAACAAGCAGGCGCCGGTTCAGACGGCGAGATAGCGTCCCACCAGCGTGTCATCCAGCTGCCCGATGGCGCCGGACGCCACGCTGCGCCCCTTCTCCACCAGGTTGAAGCGATGGGCGGTGCGGCGGGCGAAGGGGAGCTTCTGCTCCACCAGCAGCACGGTGAGCCCCTCCTCGCGGTTGAGGCGCCGGATGACCGCGCCGATCTGGTGCACGATGTTGGGCTGGATGCCCTCGTTGGGCTCGTCGAGGATGAGCAGGCGCGGCTCCAGCACCAGCGCCCGACCGATGGCGAGCTGCTGCTGCTGGCCGCCGGAGAGATCCCCGCCGCGCCGGTTCAGCATCTCGCCGAGCACCGGGAACAGCTCGAACACCCGCCCGGGGATACGGCGCGCGCGGGGACCGCGGATGCCGAGACCCACCCGCAGGTTCTCCTCCACGGTGAGCTGGGGGAAGATCTCGCGGCCCTGGGGCACGTAGCCGATGCCGAGGCGGGCGCGCAGCTCCGCCGGCCGTCCCGCCAGTTCCCGGCCGTCGAACCGGATGGAGCCGCTGCGCACCGGCAGCAGCCCCATGACGGCTTTCAGCAGGGTGGTCTTGCCCACGCCGTTGCGCCCCATCAGGCAGGTGCACTCGCCCTCCGGCACCTCCAGGTCCAAGTCCCAGAGGATGTGGCTCTCGCCGTAGAACTGGTTGACGCCCTCGAGCCGCAGCATCACTCGCCCCCCAGGTAGACTTCCACCACCCGCGGATCGTTCTGCACCGTGTCCATGTCCCCCTCCGCCAGCACGCTGCCCTCGTGCAGCACCGTCACCTTGCGGGCGATGGAGCGCACGAAGGCCATGTCGTGCTCCACCACCACCACCGAGTGGCCGCCCGCGAGGCTGGTGAGCAGCTCGGCGGTGCGCTCTGTCTCCCCGGCGGTCATGCCCGCCACCGGCTCGTCCACCAGCAGCAGCTTGGGGTCCTGCATCAGCAGCATGCCGATCTCCAGCCACTGCTTCTGGCCGTGGGAGAGCAGCCCGGCGGGGCGGCCGTGCTCGCCGGTGAGGCCGATGCTGGCGAGCACCTCGTCGATCCGGTCGCGCTGGGCGCCCGTGAGGCGCGCCCTCAGCGTATGCCAGACGCCCTTGCTGCCGCGCATGGCCAGTTCGAGGTTTTCGAACACCGTGTGCTGCTCGAACACGGTGGGCTTCTGGAACTTGCGGCCGATGCCGATCTCGGCGATGGCCGGCTCGTCCAGGCGCAGCAGATCGATGCGCTGGCCGAAGTGGACCGTGCCCGTGTCGGGGCGGGTCCGGCCGGTGATGACGTCCATCATGGTGGTCTTGCCGGCGCCGTTGGGGCCGATGATGCAGCGCAGCTCGCCGGTGTCGATGTAGAGGTTCAGGGCGTTCAGCGCCTTGAAGCCGTCGAAGCTCACGCTCACATCCTCCAGGTAGAGGATGGGGCCGTGGGTGGTGTCCAGCACCATGTCCCGGCTCAGCGCCGGGGCCATGAAGTCGAACACCCGGTCGCGGCGCAGCAGCTCCCGCGTGGTGCGCAATCCGCTCATGCCCGCGCCTCCCGGACCCGGCGCACCAGCCCCGCCACGCCGCGGGGCAGGAACAGGGTCACCAGCACGAACAGGGCGCCGAGGGCGAACAGCCACACCTCCGGAATCGCGCCGGTCAGCCAGGTCTTGGCGTAGTTCACCAGCAGCGCGCCCACCACCGCACCGTAGAGGGTGCCGCGGCCGCCCACCGCCACCCAGATGACCAGCTCGATGGAGTTGAGCGGCGAGAACTCGCCGGGGTTGATGATGCCCACCTGGGGCACGTACAGCGCCCCGGCGATGCCCGCCAGCACCGCCGAGACGGTGAACAGCCAGAGCTTGTAGTTCTCCACCCGGTAGCCGAGGAAGCGGGCGCGGGCCTCGGCGTCGCGCACCGCCACCGTGACCCGCCCCAGGCGCGAACCGACGATGGCGCGGCAGAGCACGTACCCGCCCGCCAGCGCCAGGGCCGAGGCGAGGAACAGGGCCACCCGCGTGGTGTCCGCCTGCAGGCTGAAGCCGAGCAGGTCCTTGAAGTCGGTCAGCCCGTTGTTGCCGCCGAAGCCCATCTCGTTGCGGAAGAAGGCGAGCATCAGGGCGTAGGTGAGCGCCTGGGTGATGATGGAGAGGTAGACCCCGGAGACCCTCGAGCGGAAGGCGAGCCAGCCGAACACGAAGGCCAGCAGCCCCGGCACCAGTCCCACCATGATCAGGGCGAACCAGAACTGGTCGAAGCCGAACCAGTACCAGGGCAGCTCCTGCCAGTTGAGGAACACCATGAAGTCGGGCAGCTCCGGGTTGCCGTAGACGCCCCGCTCGCCGATCTGGCGCATCAGGTACATGCCCATGGCGTAGCCGCCGAGGGCGAAGAAGGCGCCGTGGCCGAGGCTGAGGATGCCGGCGAAGCCCCACACCAGGTCGAGCGCCAGGGCCAGCAGGGCGAAGGTGAAGTACTTGCCCAGCAGGGTGACGGTGAAGGTCGATACGTGCAGCGCCGAGGAGGCCGGCACCGCCAGGTTGAGCACCGCCACGGCGGCGGCGACCACGGCCAGCACCGCCAACAGCACCTGGCCGCCGGTGTCGCCCCGCAGGGCACTGGGAAAGAGGCGCACCATGGCTCAGGCCTCCGCTGCCCGCCCCTTCTGCGGAAAGAGTCCGCGGGGGCGCTTCTGGATGAACAGGATGATGAACACCAGCACCAGGATCTTGGCCAGCACCGCCCCGGACACCGGCTCCAGGAACTTGTTGGCCACCCCCAGGGTGAGACTGCCCACCAGGGTGCCGAGCAGGTTGCCCACCCCGCCGAAGACCACCACCATGAAGGAGTCGATGATGTAGGCCTGGCCGAGATTGGGGCCCACGTTGGTGAGCTGGCTCAGCGCCACGCCGGCCACCCCGGCGATGCCCGATCCGAGACCGAAGGTGAGCGCGTCCACCCGGTCGGTGCGCACGCCCATGGCCTTCGCCATGGCCCGGTTCTGGGTCACCGCCCGCACCTTGAGCCCGAGACTGGTGCGCTTCAGCACCAGGATGAGGGCCACGAACACCATCAGGCTGAAGACGATGATGGCCATGCGGTTGTAGGTCAGCGACAGGGCGCTGTTGATCTCCAGCGAGCCGCTCATCCAGCCCGGCGTGGCCACCGAGCGGTTCAGCGGCGAGAAGACGGTGCGCACCAGCTGTTGCAGGACGAGGCTCAGGCCGAAGGTGGCCAGCAGCGTCTCCAGCGGCCGGCCGTAGAGGAAGCGGATGACGCCCCGCTCGATGGCCACCCCCGCCAGCCCCGCCACCAGGAAGGCCGCCGGCACCGCCACCAGCAGCGACCAGTCGATGGCCTCCGGCATCAGCAGCTGCACCACGTAGGTGGTGTAGGCGCCGAGCATCATCATCTCGCCGTGGGCCATGTTGATGACCCCCATCACGCCGAAGGTGATGGCCAGGCCGATGGCCGAGAGCAGCAGCACCGAGCCGAGGCTGATGCCGAAGTAGGCGGTCTCGGCCAGGCTGAACAACTCCAGCCGCGCGTCGATGCCGGCGAGCACCTTGCGCGCCGCCGTGCGCACGCTCTCGTCGGGCTCGGCGAAGCCACCGTCGTCCCGCACCGCGGTGAGCGCCGCCAGGTGGTTGCGCACCGCCGGCTCCAGGTTTCCTTCCAGCACCCCGAGGGCGCTGAGGCGGGTCTCCCGCTCGCCGCCATTCAGGGCGCCCAGTGCCAGCGCCACCTCCATGGCCGCGCGCACCTCGGCGGCCGTCTCCAGCGCCGCCGCCTCCCGCAACAGGGCCAGGGAGGACTCATCCAGTCCGTCGAGCATCTGCCGCACGGCGGCCAGGCGCACCTCTTTCTCCGGGTCGTGGAGACTGAGGCGGGCGATGGCGTCCCGCAGCTGGCCGCGCAGGCTGTTGTTGATGGTGACCCGGCGCAGATCGCCCTTGCCGACGCTGCCGAGTGCGCTGCCGTCGATGGCATCGGTCACCGGCTGCCCGTCGCCCCCGGCCGCAGCCGGGATCACCAGCCGGTCATCGGACTTGCGCCGGTAGAGCTCGCCCGCCAGGAACGCCTCGAGCAGAATCCGGGCACGGGGATGACCGCTCGCGGCGATCTCCTCCACCCGCGCCGCCTTCTCCCGGAAACCGGCGCCGGCCAACTCCGAGACCAGCATGGCGAAGGTGCGCTCCGGCACCGGCCCATCCTCCGCCGGGGTCCCCGGCGCAACCATTGCGCCGGGATCGGCGGCCGCCGCCGCGGACAGGCCCGGCGCCGGGGGCCCGGCTTCCGCCACGGCGGCAGCGGTGGCCTCCGCCAGTCCCGGCGCGGGACTCCCCAGGCACGCCAGCACCAGCAGCAGGATGCAGGCGGGCCGTAAGCGCGTTGCGTTGTTTCCACCCATGGACGTTGTGTGCCGTGTGCTATCGATGACTTCAGCGGGAATCACCGCCGGAAAGGGATCCTCCGGCCACCGCTCAACCAGCGCCGGAACAGGGAACGGACGCCCTCCCTGGCGTCCGCAGGGCGCCGGATCAGTAGTTCTGGCCCGAGCACTCCTTGGTGACGGTGTTGTAGTTGCCGCAGGAGACGGGCGGCGTCCAGTCGGCGATGATGTCCTTGCTGCCGGGCAGGAAGTCGGACCAGGCGTCGCCGGGAACCTCGGCGTCGGTCTCCCAGACCACCGCGAACTGGCCGTCATCCTGGATCTCGCCGATGAGCACCGGCTTGGTGACGTGGTGGTTCTTCAGCATCACCGCCTTGCCGCCGGTGAGGTTGGGCGTCTCCAGGCCGATGATGGCCTCGGCCACCTTGTCGGTATCGGTGCTGCCGGCCTTCTCCACCGCCTTCACCCACAGGTTGAAGCCGATGTAGTGGGCCTCCATGGGGTCGTTGGTGACGCGCTTGTCGCTCTTGATGAAGGTGTGCCACTGCTTGATGAAGGCGTCGTTCTCAGGCGTATCGACGCTCATGAAGTAGTTCCAGGCGGCGAGGTGGCCCACCAGCGGCCGGGTGTCGATGCCCGAGAGCTCCTCCTCGCCCACGGAGAAGGCCACCACCGGGATCTCCTCGGCGGAGATGCCCTGGTTGCCGAGCTCCTTGTAGAAGGGGACGTTGGCGTCGCCGTTGATGGTGGAGACCACGGCGGTCTTCTTGCCGGCGGAGCCGAACTTCTTGATGTCGGAGACGATGCTCTGCCAGTCGGAGTGGCCGAAGGGGGTGTAGTTGATCATGATGTCCGCATCGGCAACACCCTTCGCCTTCAGGTAGGCCTCGAGAATCTTGTTGGTGGTGCGCGGGTAGACGTAGTCGGTGCCGGCCAGCACCCAGCGCTCCACACCCACGTCGTTCATCAGGTAGTCCACCGCGGGAATGGCCTGCTGGTTCGGCGCCGCGCCGGTGTAGAAGACGTTCCTGGAGGACTCCTCGCCCTCGTACTGCACCGGGTAGAAGAGCAGTCCGTTGAGCTCCTCCACCACCGGCAGCACGGACTTGCGCGATACCGAGGTCCAGCAGCCGAAGATGGCGGCCACCTTGTCCTGCTGGATCAGCTCGCGGGTCTTCTCGGCGAACAGCGGCCAGTCGGAGGCGGGGTCCACCACCACCGGCTCGAGCTGCTTGCCCAGCAGTCCGCCCTTCTTGTTCTGCTCATCGATGAGCATCAGCATGGTGTCCTTCAGGGTGGTCTCGCTGATGGCCATGGTGCCGGAGAGCGAGTGGAGAATGCCCACCTTGATGGTGTCGGCGGCCTGGGCCATCTGCAGGCCCAGGCCCAGGACCGCGGCCGAACAGGCCAGTGCGGTGCGCTTGAGCAGCGTGCGGTTGTTTCTCTTCATGTAACCCCCATACCGGTGTGTGGTCGTTGGTGAAGCAGCCGGGTCGTGCCCGTCGCAAACGGGATTGCATGCACCATGCCAATCGGCAGGCGGGCGGCCGCAACCCGCGCGGATGCGCCGGAACCGGGCCCCGCCCGTGCCGCAACGGCACCCGCTGCACCGCCGCCGTGCATCCGCGCGGTGCACGCATCGGGCTGGTGCGCGCGCACCGCACCCCCACGGTGCGGCCCTGCTCCGCCCGCACCAGTACCGCGCATAAAAAAACCGCGCCTTCGCGGGCGCGGCTGCGGGCGACGGGATGGCGGCTCAGGCCGCCTGTTCCAGCAGACCCTGGCGGACGATGAACTCCACCACCGCCTCCAGCCCCGTGCCGGTCTTGAGGTTGGTGAAGACGAAGGGTCGCTCGCCGCGCATGCGCCGCGCGTCCCGGTCCATCACCTCCAGGGAGGCGCCGACGTAGGGGGCGAGATCGATCTTGTTGATCACCAGCAGGTCCGAGCGGGTGATGCCGGGCCCGCCCTTGCGCGGAATCTTGTCGCCGGCGGAGACGTCGATCACATAGATCGTCAGGTCCGAGAGCTCGGGGCTGAAGGTGGCGCTCAGGTTGTCGCCGCCGCTCTCCACCAGCACCAGGTCGAGCTGCGGGAAGCGCCGCCCCAGTTCGGCCACCGCGGCCAGGTTCATGGAGGCGTCCTCGCGGATGGCGGTGTGGGGACAGCCGCCGGTCTCCACGCCGATGATGCGCTCGGACTCCAGGGCCTCGTGACGAATGAGGAACTCCGCGTCCTCGCGCGTATAGATGTCGTTGGTCACCACCGCGATCTCGAACCGCTCGCGCAGGACCCGGCACAGGGCCGCCAGCAGCGCCGTCTTGCCGGAACCCACCGGGCCGCCCACGCCAACCCGCAATGTCTGCCTGTTTTCCACCGTGTCGTCCTCCACTTCGATCGCGCCGCCGCTCCGATCAGGAGCGGAACAGCCGCGTGTACTGGGTCTCGTGCAGGGCACCGGCCAGGGCGAGACCCGGAGCGCCCATTCCCATCACCGCCTCATCCAGCTCCAGCCCCCGCTCCACCGCGGCCGGCATCCGCCGCTGGAGCGCCGAGAGCAGGCGCTGGGCCGCCGTCTGTCCGAGCGGTATCAGCTTGGTGGCCGCCGCCACCTGGTTCTCCGTCCACGCCCACAGCAGCCCCAGCGCGCCGCTGCGCACCGGGATGCCCCAGCTCACCGCTGCCAGGGCGAACAGGGTGGCGAAGCCGGCATCACCGCGTCCGGCCCAGGCCCGGGCCCGCTCCTCGCCCAGGTCGGCGAGCAGTCGCGCCAGGGCGGCGCCCAGGTGGCGATCCTCGGCCTGCAGCTCGGCGCTCTCGCGCACCGCCCCCAGCCAGGCGTTCCAGTATTCCACCTCCGGCTCGGCCGCTTCGCGCCAGGCCCGGTGCAGCCGGGCGAAGACCGGAACGTCGGCGCGGGCGAGGCTGTGCTCCAGCAGCCCGCCGATCCACTCGCCCGCGCTGCGCTCGTCCGTCACCCAGCCCGCCTCGACGGCCCATTCCAGCCCCTGGGAGTAGGCGAAGGCGCCCACCGGCAGCGCGGGACTGGTGAGTTGCAGCAGGCGCAGCAGGGCGGCTTCGCCGGCCACGTCCGCCGGTTCTGGCTCAGACCAGGCGCACATGCACGTAGTCGTGATTGTGCGCATGCCCGTGGCCGCCGCCGTAGGCGCCCCCCTCGGGCTCGAACGGTGCGATCTCGTTCACCACTTCCAGCCCCAGCTCGCGCAGCATGTCGTCGAGCACGTGGTCGGTTGCGTAGCGCACCCAGGCGGTCTCGATCTGCAGCGCCACGTGGCGGTTGCCGAGGTGATAGCAGGCCCGGGCCAGCAGCAGCGGATCCCGGCTGCGGGCGGTGGAGACGCGCTCCGGGGCCGCGCAGACGCGGATGACCCGCCCGCTCTCGTCGCGCAACAGGTCGCCGTCGCAGAGCTGCGTGCCCCGCGGCAGCATCAGCCCCACGTTCTCGCCGTTGTCCAGCTGCACCGGCATGCGGCTCTTCACCCGCAGCTCGTAGGGCAGCGTGAGGGTCACTTCGGGCTGTTCCGGCGTCCCGAGCCGTTCCGTCACTCGCAGCATCTGGATATCCTCCCGGGGCCGACCCCGGCTAGAACAGGAAGTAGCGCTGGGCCAGGGGCAGCACCGTGGCCGGCTCGCAGGTGAGCAGCTCGCCGTCGGCCCGCACGGCGTAGGTCTGCGGGTCCACCTCGATGCGCGGCAGCCAGTCGTTCAGCACCATGTCCACCTTGCCCACCGTGCGACAGCCCTGCACGGCCGCCACGGTCTTGGCCAGCCCCAGCCGGCCGCCGATGTCCGCCTCCAGGGCCGCCCCGGAGACGAAGGTGAGCGCGGTGGCGTGGCGCGCCCCGCCCAGCGCCCCGAACATGGGCCGGTAGTGCACCGGCTGGGGCGTGGGGATGGAGGCGTTGGGATCGCCCATGGGCGCGGCGGCGATGAGCCCGCCCTTGATGATGAGGTGCGGCTTGGCCCCGAAGAAGGCGGGCCGCCACAGGACCAGGTCCGCCAGCTTGCCCACCTCCACCGACCCCACCTCGTGACTGATGCCGTGGGCGCGGGCCGGGTTGATGGTGTACTTGGCCACGTAGCGGCGGGCACGCAGGTTGTCGCTGCCGGCGGAGTCACCGCTCAGGCTGCCGCGCTGCGCCTTCATCTTGTGGGCGGTCTGCCAGGTGCGCGTGATCACCTCGCCCACCCGGCCCATGGCCTGGGAGTCGGAGGCGATCATGGAGAAGGCGCCGAGATCGTGCAGGATGTCCTCCGCGGCAATGGTCTCGCGGCGGATGCGCGAGTCGGCGAAGGCCACGTCCTCGGGGATGTTGGGGTCCAGGTGGTGGCAGACCATGAGCATGTCCAGGTGCTCGTCCACCGTGTTCACCGTGTAGGGTCGGGTGGGGTTGGTGGAGGACGGCAGCACGTTGGCCTCGCCGCAGGCGCGGATGATGTCCGGCGCATGCCCCCCGCCGGCGCCCTCGGTGTGGTAGGTGTGGATGGTGCGGCCCTTGAAGGCGGCCAGGGTCTGCTCCACGAAGCCCGATTCGTTGAGGGTGTCGGTGTGGATGGCCACCTGCACGTCGAAGCGGTCCGCCACGCCGAGACAGCAGTCGATGGCCGCCGGCGTGGTGCCCCAGTCCTCGTGCAGCTTGAGCCCCATGGCCCCGGCGCGCACCTGCTCCTCCAGCGCTTGCGGCAGGCTGGCGTTGCCCTTGCCGAGGAAGCCGAGGTTCATGGGCAGGCCGTCGGCCGCCTGCAGCATGCGGTGGAGGTTCCAGGGGCCCGGGGTGCAGGTGGTGGCGTTGGTGCCCGTGGCCGGACCGGTGCCGCCGCCGAGCATGGTGGTGACGCCCGACATGAGCGCCTCCTCCACCTGCTGCGGGCAGATGAAGTGGATGTGGGAGTCGACGCCCCCGGCGGTGACGATGAAGCCCTCGCCGGCGATGGCCTCGGTGCCCGGCCCCACCACGATGTCAACGCCCGCCTGGGTGTCGGGGTTGCCGGCCTTGCCGATGCCGGCGATGCGCCCCGCCTTGATGCCGATGTCCGCCTTCACCACGCCCCACCAGTCGAGGATCAGGGCGTTGGTGATGACCGTGTCCACCGTTTCCGCACTCGGCGCCTGGGACTGGCCCATGCCGTCGCGGATCACCTTGCCGCCGCCGAACTTCACCTCGTCGCCGTAGACGGTGCGATCCGCCTCCACCCGGATCCAGAGGTCGGTGTCGGCGAGCCGCACCCGGTCGCCCACGGTGGGGCCGTACATCTCCGCATAGGCCTGCCGGCTGATGCTCACCATGGCCGCCTCATCCCTCCAGCTCGCCCATCACCCGGGCGTTGAACCCGTACACCCGCCTCCGGCCGGCATAGGCCACCAGCTCCACCTCCCGCTCCTGCCCCGGCTCGAAGCGCACGGCGGTGCCGGCGGGAATGTTGAGCCGGAAGCCGCGGGCGGCTTCGCGGTCGAAGGCCAGCGCCGGGTTGGTCTCGTGGAAGTGGTAGTGGGATCCCACCTGGATGGGCCGGTCCCCGGTATTGGCCACGGTCACCCGCAGCGTGGGGCGCCCGGCGTTGATCTCGATCCCGCCCTCGGCGGCCACGATTTCGCCTGGAATCATCATCCGTCTCCTCAGCCGATGGGCTCGTGCACGGTCACCAGCTTGGTGCCGTCGGGGAAGGTGGCCTCCACCTGCACCTCGGGGATCATCGCCGCGACCCCCTCCATCACGTCATCCGCCCCCAGCAGGGTGCGGCCGTAGTCCATCAGCTCGGCGACGCTGCGCCCGTCGCGGGCCCCTTCCAGGATCGCGGCGCTGATGTAGGCCACCGCCTCCGGGTAGTTGAGCTTCAGTCCCCGCTCACGGCGCCGCTCGGCCAGCAGGGCCGCGGTGAACAGCAGCAGCTTGTCCTTCTCCCGTGGCGTCAGTTCCATCACTCCTCCTCTTCATGTTCCCGGCCCCGCCCGGAGGCGCGGGTCCCCGCTTCAGGTGTTCCAGATCCGCGGCGCGCACGCCGGCCGCCCCAGCAGCGCCGGGCGCAGCACCCGCCAGGCGGCCTCGAAACAGCGCCGGGCGCGCGCGGTGGAACCGCCCAGGTAGCGGCACACCAGCACCTCTTCCAGCTGGGTGACAGTGAACAGGTCGCCGGGCGCGTCCGCGCCCACCGCCTCCCGCACGCTCCGATCCAGTCCCGCAACGTTGCCGACGGCGGCGAGGCTGCCGATCACCGGCGCGCCGCGCAGCCCCCAGGCCGCCGACTGGAACGGGGTTCCCGCCTCCAGGTCGAGCCGCTCCAGGTAGAGGGGACGGCCGTTGCGCCACAGCTCGAGGCGCTGGCGCAGCCGGCCGCGGGCGAACGCCTCGCCCGCCGCCGGGCGCCCCAGGCAGGTGATCTCCCAGCCCAGGAAGCGGGCGTCCCCGGCCAGGTCCACCCGGGTCCCGCTCTCCACCCGGGCACCGTCGTAGACGATGTTCTCCTGCGGCAGCCACTCCAGCGCCGCCCCCGCCTCCAGCTCCAGCCGTACCGCCTGGCTCGCGGTCGGCCCGCCGCTGCGGTAGAACTTGCCGGCGGCCGGCGCGGTCAGCAGCACCCCGGAGCGCGCGGCGGCCCGCACCTGCAGCCGCAGGCGGTCGCCCCCCACCACCCCGCCCGGCGGGTGCAGCAGGTAGACGTGGCAGACGCCCGGCTCGGGGTGGAAGGTGCGCTGCACCAGCAGCGGGCCGCGGTGGCGCCGCTCGGCCAGCACGCTGCGCTCCCCCCGGCGCTCGAAACCAAGGGTCAGCGTTCCCAGCCAGCCGGACTCCGCCTCCGCCACCCTGGCCACGGCCGTCATGGGTCACTGCTCCGCCACCGCATCCGTCACCGTCCTCCGCCATGCCTCCGTCCCGGGAACAGAGCAAGGCCCATGCCAGCCGGGAAAAACCGGCGCGGGCATGGATGGATGGCGCCTGGGGCGGGCGCGCGTGCACCAGCACGGGGAACAGGACGGTGCAGGGACGCCATGACGCACCATGATGGTGCGCGGCGGGCGGATTGATCGACCGCGGCGGGGGATCGGCCAGGCGGGTCATCTGCTATGCTAGGGCACTGCTCCGCAGAGCCGTCGAGTCGAACCGCACGAGGAAACACCATGCCCAACTACCGCTCCTGGACCACCACCCGCGGCCGCACCATGGCCGGCGCCCGGGCGCTCTGGCGCGCCACCGGAATGAAGGACGACGACTTCAACAAGCCCATCATCGCCGTGGTCAACTCCTTCACCCAGTTCGTCCCCGGGCACGTGCACCTGAAGGACCTGGGACAGCTGGTGGCGCGCGAGATCGAGGCTGCCGGCGGCGTGGCCAAGGAGTTCAATACCATCGCCGTGGACGACGGCATCGCCATGGGCCACGGCGGCATGCTCTACTCCCTGCCCTCGCGGGAGATCATCGCCGACAGCGTGGAGTACATGGCCAACGCCCACTGCGCCGACGCCCTGGTGTGCATCTCCAACTGCGACAAGATCACCCCGGGCATGCTGAACGCGGCGCTGCGCCTCAACATCCCCGCCATCTTCGTCTCCGGCGGCCCCATGGAGGCGGGCAAGGTGAAGTGGCACGGCGAGGAGCTCCATGTGGATCTCATCGACGCCATGATCGTGGCCGGCGACGACAAGGTGAGCGACGGCGAGGTGCAGGAGATGGAACGCTCCGCCTGCCCCACCTGCGGCTCCTGTTCGGGCATGTTCACCGCCAACTCCATGAACTGCCTCACCGAGGCGCTGGGGCTGAGCCTCCCCGGCAACGGCACGGTGGTGGCCACCCACAAGGATCGCGAGCGGCTGTTCCGCGAGGCCGGGCGCATGATCGTGGCGCTGGCGAAGCGCTACTACGAGCAGGACGACGACTCGGTGCTGCCGCGCTCCATCGCCACCTTCGCGGCGTTCGAGAACGCCATGTCGCTGGACATCGCCATGGGCGGCTCCACCAACACGGTGCTGCACCTGCTGGCCGCCGCCCAGGAGGCGGAGGTCGACTTCACCATGGCCGACATCGACCGCCTGTCGCGCAAGGTGCCCAACCTGTGCAAGGTGGCCCCCGCCACCCAGAAGTACCACATCGAGGACGTGCACCGGGCCGGCGGCATCATGGCCATCCTCGGCGAGATGGACCGTGCCGGGCTGCTCAACCGCGAGGCGAGGACGGTGCACTCCGCCAACCTGGCCGAAGCCATCGCCCTGTGGGACGTGCGCCTCACCACCGACGCCAAGCGCCACGACTTCTACAGGGCCGCCCCGGGCGGCGTGCCCAGCCAAGTCGCCTTCAGCCAGGATCGCCGCTTCCCGGCGCTGGACCTGGACCGCGAGAACGGCTGCATCCGTGACCGGGAGCACGCCTACAGCCAGGACGGCGGGCTGGCGGTGCTCTACGGCAACCTCGCCGAGGAGGGCTGCATCGTGAAGACCGCCGGCGTGGACGAGAGCATTCTCCAGTTCGCCGGTCCCGCCCGGGTGTTCGAAAGCCAGGAGGCGGCGGTGGAGGCGATCCTCGGCAACCGGATCGTGGCCGGGGACGTGGTGGTGATCCGCTACGAGGGGCCGCGCGGCGGGCCGGGCATGCAGGAGATGCTCTACCCCACCTCCTACCTCAAGTCCAAGGGGCTGGGCAAGGCCTGCGCCCTCATCACCGACGGGCGCTTCTCCGGCGGCACCTCCGGGCTGTCCATCGGCCACGCCTCCCCCGAGGCGGCCGAGGGCGGCGCCATCGGCCTGGTGGAGGAAGGCGACACCATCGAGATCGACATCCCCAACCGCTCCATCCGCCTGGCGGTGGACGAGGCGGTGCTCGCGGAGCGCCGCGCGGCCATGGAGGCCAAGGGCGCCGGCGCCTGGAAGCCGGACCGCGAGCGCAAGGTTTCCGCGGCGCTGAAGGCCTACGCCGCCATGACCACCTCCGCCGCCCGCGGCGGCGTGCGCGACGTCAGCCAGCTCGGCTGACCCGCGCCGGGCATCCGCCACGCAGGACGCTAAGACATTTTACTGGACAGGATTTACAGGATTTACAGGATTTACAGATTAAAGCTCCCGGTCCAGTGTCGGTCTCCGGGAAGGGACGGGGCATGGGCAGGACGCGCTTACCGGAATGGGTGCAATCCAAATCCTGTTCATCCTGTGAATCCTGTCTATTCGAAAGTGTCAGCATACTTCCTCCGCATCCGATGGCTTCCTGCTGGCGTCCCGGGCCGGAATCCCCTCCGGCCGCGGTGGCCCATATCCACCCGTCCGACTCCCCGACGGGGGATTTCCACCGCCTCACTCCCTCCTGAAAGAATTACAACGCCCGCGATTTCAATGACTTGACATGATGGCCCGGATGTTGCCCCGGTCAGGGCGTGAATCCGGTCCGTCCCCCGGCAACCCGCCGGCAGGGGCTCCGGGCGCTCCCATCGCGGCGCCGATTCCCCGGAACCGGGCCGCGCGCAACCGCGGAGGACATGTCATGAAGCATTCAGCTCCCAACACACCCCGGCGCCATCCGGGCGCCATGCTCCTGGCCATGCTGCTGATCCTGCCCGGAGCCCAGGGCATCGCCGCCACAACCCCCGCCCCGGCCCGATCCCATGCCTGGAGCGACGCGACCCTGGCCGATCTCGCCTACAGCGCCGGTCACGCCCTGGTGCGCGAGCTGCGCGGCGCCCGCGCCGACCTGGATGCCAACCGCCCGGACGCAGCCCGGCGCGAACTGGGCTACGGTACGCGGATCATCCATGCGATGGACCTGCTGTTCCCCTACGACCGGGCCCTCGGGCAGATCGCCATGGGCGAGTTGGCGAATGCGCGCACGGACCTGAAGGCCGGCCGCAGCCAACGCTTCGAGCAGGACCTGCTCCCCCTATACGCCAGCCTGGAGACCATGGAAGAGTATGCCCCCGAGGAGGCCATGGCCCTGCGCGGCAGTGTGGACAAGGCCCGCCAGGCGGTCACCTCCGGCAAGCCGGGTGAGGCCCTGCAGGCGCTGGACCAGTCCGCCGAGCGCATCTCCGTGAGCAGCACCTACCTGCCGGTGGACTATGTGCGGGGACAGCTCGACAGTGCCATCCACGCCCTGGAGAAGCCGTTCCACGACCCGGCCATCGCCCGTCACGCCATCGACAACGCCCTGGTGGTGGTCGAGAACGACTGGCTGCTGGATACCCCCCGCCAGTTGGAATGAGTCCGCCGTCCCGGGCCGTCCGCCCCCCGGCCCGGGACCGGTCCGGTTGGAACCGCCGCGGATCCGGGCCGCTTCAGGGGGTCGACGGGGCCGGCGCCGCGAAAGCGTCGTAGGCGACGTCGAGTTCGAGGCCGAAGTGGGTGACGAGTGCCTCCAGGTAGGCGGGTCCCGGTTCCAGGGTCTCGCGCCGGAGGGTCCCGCCCTGGCGGATGGCGAGTTCGAAATCGCTCAGGGTCACCCTTCCGGAGGGCATGGCCAGGGCGCAGATCCTGCGCTGGCGGAACGGCGACCCCGGCCAGCGGGAGGTGAAGAAGTTGGCCATGTCGATATCCGCCGGCAGGGTCAGCTCGGCGCTGAAGGCGTAGAGATCCTGCCACCCCTCCCCGCTCTCCTGCTGCAGCACCAGGCCCAGCGACGGATCGCGGCGCAGGCGATAGCGCTCGCCGTACTGGGCATCCACCCGCCCCGGCTCCAGCGGGATGGGGGCCCGCAGCCCCGGGCCGCCGAAGCCGACATCCGCCAGCCAGGTGCGTCCGCCCAGCTCCAGCAGCAGCACCTGGTGGGTACGCGGTCCCGGCCCGGGGCGCCCGTACAGCACCCGCGCCAGGCATGGCCGGGGGGCATGCCCCAGCGCCCCGAGCGCCAGGGACAGCAGGCCGTTCAGCTCAAAGCAGTAGCCGCCGCGGCGGCGCCCGATGAGCTTCTCCGCCAGCGCCGCGGGGGCGAGGGAAATGTCACGGCCGAGATGGATGTCCAGGTTCTCGAACGGGATGGCGAAGACCTGGGCGGTGTGCAGCCGGTGCAGGCTCTCCGCGCCGGTGTCGAACGGTCCCCCGGCGCCGATGCGCTCCAGGTAGGCGTCGAGAGGAAAGCCGGGGCCGGCCACGGTTCAGGGCTCCCCCGCGACGCCGCCGCCCAGGCTCTCGCGGAAGCGGATGAGCCGCGCCAGGGTGGCGTTCACCGGGGTCGGGATCCCCAGCGCCGCGCCCCGTGAGGCCACCGCGCCGTTGAGGAAGTCGATCTCCGTGGGGCGGCCGCGCTGCAGATCCTGCAGCATGGAGGGGTGGTGATCGGCGGTGGCCGGGAGCTGCACCGTGCGCAGATGCTCCAGGTAGGCCTCCGCGCCGGGCCAGGGCAGCGTCACCCCATCCGCCGCGCAGACCGCGCAGGCCTCCGCGACGATCCCCTCGATGACGGCCCAGGCCTGGGGATGGGCGAGGGCGCCGTAGGCGACGCCCATCAGCGCGCCGAGTGGATTGAGGGCGCAGTTGTAGAGGGTCTTGGCCCACAGGGCGGCGCGGATGGAGGGCGTCGACCCGGCCTTGAGTCCGGCGGCGCGCAACAGCGCCACCAGCCCCTCCACGGCCGGGTCCGCCCCCTCCGGGAAACGGCCCAGGCGGATGGGGCCCGCCTCCACGCTGACATGCACCCGGGCGTCGCCGCGCCATTCGAAGCCGGTGATGATGGTGCCGCCGATGACCCGGTCGGTGAACCCGGCCAGGATCTCCTCGTTGCCGAGGCCGTTCTGCAGGCTCACCACCTCGCGCCCCACCAGCACCGGCGCGAAGCGCTCGGCCAGCCCCCGGGTGTCGGTGGACTTGCAGGCGACGATGACATAGTCCCAGTCCTCCTGCTCCGGCACCGTCTCCGCGGCGCTGAAGCGGAAGCGCGCCTCGCCCCAGACCCCGCTCATGGAAAAGCCGTCCGCGGCGATGGTCCGGGCATGGCGCGCCCGGCACACCGCGTGCACCGTCGCCACCCGGGAGAGCATGCCGGCCACCGACAGCCCCACCGCACCGGCCCCCAGGATCAGGATGCGCATGCCTCTCTCACCTCCGCCACCGTACCCGAGCATCATACCGCCACCGGATGGCGGACGGACACGTTGCGGTGCAGCCGGCCCATGCGCATCATGGACGGTAACGCAGCCCGCGGGAGCCCCGAGACCATGGACCCTTTCCTCAATGACACCGATCTGCCGGGAGGCGGGCGCCCGTGACCACCGATGCCGGCGAACGGATCCGGACCCTGCTGCCCGGGCTCATCGCGCTGCGCCATGAACTGCACGCCCACCCGGAGACCGCCTTCGAGGAGTACCGTACCGCCGCCCGGGTGGCCGAGGAGCTCGAACGCTGCGGCCTGGAGGTGCACACCGGACTGGCCGGCACCGGTGTGGTGGGCACCCTGCGCGGCGGCGCAGGCGGCCGTGCCATCGGCCTGCGCGCGGACATGGATGCCCTGGATCTCGAGGAGGCGGGCGGCCTGCCCTACACTTCCACCCGCCCCGGCAAGATGCACGCCTGCGGTCACGACGGCCACACCACCATGCTGCTGGGAGCGGCCCGCTGCCTGGCCGCAAGCCCCGAATTCGACGGTGTGGTGCACTTCATCTTCCAGCCGGCGGAGGAGAACGTGGCCGGCGGCCGGCGCATGGTGGAAGAGGGGCTGTTCGAGCGCTTCCCGGTGGAGGCCGTGTTCGGCATGCACAACATGCCCGGCCTGGAGTTGGGCAGGATGGGCGTGCGCAGCGGACCGGTGATGGCCTCGGCGGATTTCTTCGAGCTGACCCTGACCGGGCTGGGCGGCCACGGCGCCTACCCCCACAAGGCCCGGGATCCCATCCTCGCCGCGGCGCACATCATCACCGCCTGGCAGGGCATCGTCAGCCGCCAGGTGGACCCCATCGAGTCGGCGGTCATCAGCGTCACCCGCATCCACGGCGGCCACACCACCAACGTCATCCCCGAGCGGGTCACCCTCGCCGGGACCACCCGGGCGTTCAAGACCGAGATCCAGGATCTCATCGAGCAGTCCATGCGCCAGCTGGCCGAGGGCATCGCCGCGGCCCACGGCCTGGGCGCGCGCCTCGGCTACGAACGCCGCTACCCCTCCACCGTCAACAGCGAACGGGAGGCGAACCTGGCCCTGGAGGCGATGCTGGCGACGGTGGGTCCCGACAACGTCCGCACGGACCTGCCGCCCACCATGGGCGCCGAGGACTTCGGCTGGATGCTCCGGGCGCGTCCGGGCGCCTACGTGGTCATCGGCAACGGCACCGACGGACGGGCGCTGCACAACCCCGGCTACGACTTCAACGACGCGGCCATTCCCACGGGCGTCGCCTACTGGGTGAACCTGGTCCGCCACCTGCTGCCCGCGGGCGGGAAACCGGAAGGCTGATTGCCGCGACCGTGGTCGGTCGGGTCAAAAAAAAAACGGGCCCGCACCTTCCGGTGCGGGCCCGTTTTCAGACCGGTTACAGCTTACTGCTGTGCCGGAGCGGCCGGAGCGGCCGGAGCCACCGGGGCGCCATAGCCGTAGGGAGCGCCATACGGGGCACCATAGGGGGCACCGTAGCCGCCGTAAGGAGCGCCGTAGCCGCCGTAGGGGGCGCCGTAGCCGTAGGGCGCGCCATAGCCGTAGGGGCCGTAGCCGCCATAGGGATAGCCGTAGCCACGGCCATAGCCGGAACCGGAACCGGAGCCGCGCATGGAGAAGTCCATGTCGCCCCAGCCGTCACCCATGCCGTTCCAGGGTCCGCCGCCATAACCGGGGCCCCACCAGGCCTGGGCCGAAGACAGCGGAGCGGCCACGGCACCAAGGGCGGCGGCAATGAGGGCAGTCCTGATAATCTTTTTCATTATTTCATCTCCTCGAACATTGGATTTATCTGGCCCATCGGGCCGGTTGCTCCCGGATCCTGCTGAGGCCGAATGAACGCGGGAGCACGTTCATCGTCTGCCGGCGTACCGGACAGTTCGGAAAAGCGGACAATAAGAGAAAGGACAGGGCTCGGGGCGGGAGTGCGATTGCAGTTCACTGCCCCGTGGTTCGGGCCTGTGCGCCTGTACAGCTCTGCGTCGGGTCCTTGCCGCCCTTGCTGGAAGCGGTGGTGAAAAATACCGCCCTTCGTTCGTCTGCCGACGGCGGCATCATCGGGAGCTCGTTCTTGTGCCCTCAGTTAAACACAGCCACCGGGCGTCCTACAAGCGCCTGCATACGCTCCGTTTTAACCTGTGATTCGGTGCGATGGGGGCTTGCAACATAATATTAGCATGTACTAATCTTTTGTCCAGAAGAAGATGGTTTGCATGTCGAATCAGGACCTGCGCTATCTTTTCTGGGTGGCCGTCCCGATCGCCGCATCGGAACGGCCAGGTGGGAATAACAAGAGGGAGACTGCCATGTTGAACAACAAGTCGGTTCAATCCACCATCCTGGCGACGGCCGTCGCCATGGCCCTCGGCGCCGGTGTCGCATTCGCCGAGGAGGCCGCCAAATCCGAGCAGGCCCCCGCGGCCGCCGCCGCGCCGCAGGCCGTGGCTCCGGCCTATCCCGTCCGGCCCGGCATGAGCCGCGCGGATCGCCGCGAACGGATGGAAGCCATGCGCGAAGCCCGTGACCGGGATCGCGACGCCCGGCGCTACTGGGACAATCCCTGGAGCGAAACCCGCCGCCAGGCCATGGAGCAGCGCCAGGAGGCCATGCGCGAGCAGGCCGAGAAGGAGCGTGAAGCCCTGACGGCCTGGGACGATGCTCTGATCGGCGCCGATCCCTATCTGTACGGCTACGGGGCGTCGGTCTACGGCTACCCCTACTACGGCGGCCCGTGGGGCGGCTACCCCTACTATGGCGGCCCGTGGGGCGGCTATCCCTACTATGGCGGTCCCTGGGGCGGTGGCCCCTGGGGTGGTCCGTGGGGTGGTCCGTGGGGCGGCGGCCCCTGGTGGTAAGCCGGGAGACGCGGCCTGACCGGGCCTGAACCCGGTCGACCCGCCCGGGCCCGCACGGCTTGCGCCGTGCGGGCCCGTTGCGTTTCAGGATGCCTGGGGCCTGCCCTTGGCCCACAAATCGCCCTTCAGAACCGCGGGCCGGCCTAGGCGGCAGCCCGGTCCAGGCGCCGCAGGAACAGGCGGGTGTGCAGCACCCGGCCCAGGTGCCAGAGCAGCGCGAGCAGCCCCAGGCGCCAGCCCAGCCCGCTGCCCGCCGCCCACAGGGCTCCCGCCGCCAGCAGCAGCCCTAGCCGCGGCAACGCGCCACGGGCGAGCCGCTCCCGCAGCACGGCCTGGCGCGCCACGGCCGCCCCACCCCACCAGACCGGCAGCAACTGGGTGCTCGCCCCCAGGACGAGGGGGAAAAGGAACCAGAGCAGGAACAGGCCCACGGCACGGTCCGTGCCCCAGCCGCCAATCCCGTGCAGGAGACCGGCCGCCAGCGCGGCGGTGAAGCCCAGCAGTGCCGCCGCGAGCAGCCGCGCCGGCGCGGCGCGGAACCAGGGCGGCCGGCCGGGTCCGAGCAGCCCCCACAGGAAGCGCCCCAGCGGCACGCTCCACAACGCCCCGCCCAGGACGGCCAGGGGCGGAAACCAGCCCGCGCCGAACGCCGCCAGCAGCGTCCCGCCGAGGGCGAGGCGAAGATCCCGGCGCAGGGCGACGGCCGCCGAGGGATCGGCATACCCGCCCGCCGTCGGCAGCAGCACCCGCAGGGTGCCCACGGCGGTCAGGCCGACGAATCCGAGCAGGTTGAGGTGCAGGTGGAGCCGCTTCAGCGCCAGCCAGTGATCGGGAAACAGGGCGGTGGCGAGTATGGCCAGCAGCGCCAGCCCCAGGCAGGCGAGCGCCGCCAGGTACCAGGACAGGCACGGGTGGGGCGCACCGAGACCGGCCCGGGCCCGACGCCGCATCCAGCCGGCCAGGGCCGCAGCCGCCGCCAGCGCCGGCAGGGCCGCGGGATGGAAAGCCGGGGGCGCCAGGAGCAGGGCCAGGAACACCCACGCCCCGCCGGCGAGGGCGAGCAGCGGAATCCAGGCCAGCGCGCGCCCGGGGGCGGCGCCACGGGTGAGCACCGGGGTGAAATAGGCCATCGCGGCCAGGATCAGGGGCAGGATGCCGACCGCCAGCACCAGGTGCTCGGCGGCGGCCGGCGGCCAGTCCAGCCACGCCAGGAGGGCCAGCCCGCCGGCGAAGGCCGCCACCGCCGCCGGGGCCAGTGCGCCGAGCGGCATCGGAGTCAGGCGCGCCGGGAGCGGGCCGCCCGGGCGTCGACGACCCCTTCGAGCCAGCGCCCGTAGATGGCGTCGGAGACCCGGTGCAGGGCGGCGAGCCGCTGCGCCAGTCCGCGGGTCATCAGCGCCGCGGACTCGATGCAGGGATGCGCATCCTCCAGGTCGCCGCCGTAGCGCCGCACCCAGCCGTTCACCATGGGGGCGGTCATCTCCAGGTGAAACTGCAGCGCCAGGTGGGGACCGAGCGCGAAGGCCTGGTTGTCGGTGCAGTCGCTCGCCAGCAGCCGTTCGGCCCCTTCCGGAACGCTGAAGGTCCAGGCGTGCCAGTGGTAGGCGGTGAACCGCTCCGGCGCCCCGGCCAGCCAGTCCCGCGCACCCGCGCCCGGCACCTGCCGCACCTCGTGCCAGCCGATCTCCATGGCCGGCGCACGGGTGACCTCGCCGCCGAGGGCGACGCTCATCAACTGACCGCCCAGGCAGACCCCGAGCACCGGCACCGCCTCCGCCACCGCCCGGCGGATGAGGGCGATCTCCTCGGCGATCCAGGCGTGGGGGTCATGCACGCTCCCGGCCCCGCCCATGAACACCAGCCCCGAGACGCCATCCAGGTCCGTGGGCACGGTCTGGCCCTCATCGATGCAGACCACCTCGAAGGGAATGCCCCGGGCGCGCAGAAAATCCCCCAGGTAGCCGGGCGGCTCGCAGGCGATGTGGCGAAAGATGCGGACGGGTTTCATGACTCGGCGTCCCGATGGGTTGTCTCAAGAGCAGGAATGCCTGTGCCACCCGCGGCGGCGACCGATCCCGGAACGGCCGCGCCTCGCGCGGGGAGGTGGCCAAGCGCTGCGCGACCCGCATCTTACCCCGTGCCCGGGTCCGACTTACAGCCCGTTCCCCGTCCTGGCCAGGGAACTTGCCGGTCGAACCGGGCTCACAAGCAGAGACAGCACCGGCGCACCGCCGGCACCGATACCGCCGATGCGAGGATACCCCCATGCGCAAACCGCTCCCCACGACACTCTGGCTGCTGCTCGGAATGTTCCTGCTCGGCGCCGGCGGCACAGCAGCCGCTGCGGGGCTGCGGGACTTCGACGGCAACCCGGCCCGGATCGGGGATTTCACCGGTCAGGAGCGGTGGCTGGTGGTGATGCTATGGGCCTCGGACTGCCCCGTCTGCAATGCCGAGGTGCACCAGTACAACGACTTCCACACCTTTCACTCGGACAGCGACGCCCGTGTGCTCGGCATCTCCCTGGACGGCGCGGCGAGGCAGGACGCGGCGCGGGACTTCATCCGCCGCCACGAGGTGATCTTCCCGAACCTCATCGGCGAGCCCGCCGACGTGGCGGGCCTGTACCGGCAACTGGCGGGCCGGCCGTTCGCCGGGACCCCCACCTTCCTCATCTACAACCCCGCCGGGGAGTTGGTGGCCCAGCAGGTGGGCGCGGTGCCGGTGAACCTCATCGAGGAGTTCATCGGCCGCTGAGGCGCGGCGCGGCCAAGGCTGGACGTCCGCCGCCAACGGCCGCAGAATCCGGCGGATGCCGACAACGGGTGCCGCCATGGACAGTTACGACGCCGTCCCCTACGAAAGTACACCCCTCACCGACACCCACCCCGGGCACCTGGCGGTCATCGGCCGGCTGTTCGGGCTGGAGACCGCTGACCCCGACCGCTGCCGGGTGCTGGAGCTGGGCTGCGCCTCGGGCGGCAACCTGGTTCCGCTGGCCTGGAACCTGCCGGAGAGCACCTTCCTCGGCCTCGAGCTCTCCGCCCGCCAGGCCGCCGAGGGGGCGGACTCGGTCCGCGCCCTCGGGTTGGGCAACATCGAGATCCGTCAGGGCGACATCCTGACCTTCGACGCCGGAGCGGATCGCTTCGACTACATCATCGCCCACGGGGTCTACTCGTGGGTGCCGGAGCCGGTGCGCGAGCGGCTGCTGGCACTGTGCGGGGAGCTCCTGGCGCCCAATGGGGTGGCCTACATCAGCTACAACACCCTCCCCGGCTGGCGCATGAAGGGGATGCTGCGGGACATGCTGCTGCATCATGTGCGGGGGGTGGACGATCCCGCCCTGCGGCTGCAGGGCGCCCATGACCTGCTGGCATTCCTGGACACGGCGACGACCGGCCTGGAGGCCCTGAGCGCGCGCTTCATGCGCGAGGAGATCGCCCGCCTGCGCACGGCCCACCCGAGCTACCTCTACCACGAGTACCTCGAAACCTTCAACGAGCCGCAGCTGTTCTCCACCTTCATCGCACGGGCCGCGCGGCACGGGTTGCAGTACCTGGCCGACGCGGAGCTGCATACCCTCTTCCCCACCACCCTCGGCGAGCGGGCCGCGGAGCTGCTGGAGGGTCTCGGGGAGCTGGAGGAGCAGGAGCAGTACATGGACTTCATCCGCAGCCGCAGCTTCCGCAAGAGCCTGCTGTGCCGCGCGGACGCCTCCCTCGTCCGCGAGCTGGGCCTGGAGCAGCTGGATGGATTCGCCTTCCACGCCGACCTCGCGCCGCCGCGCAAGATCGACCTGCGCCGGGCCAAGGAGCAGTCGTTCACCACCCCCGGCGGCGAGCGCTTCGGCGCCTCCCACCCCCTGACCAAGGCGGCGCTGGCCCACCTCGGCGCGGTGCACCCGGACAGCGTGGCGTTGCCGGCGCTGCTGTCCGCCGCCCGGACCCTGGTGGCCCGCGACGGTGACGCGCGCCTCGCCGCCCAGGCCGAGCACCTGGCCGGCGAGTTGTTCAGCCTCCTCGCCCACGGCGCGGTGCGGGCCGAACCGCGGGCGCGCCGGTTCCCGCGCACGGTCCCCGCCCGCCCCGCGGCAACGGCCCTGGCCCGGCTCCAGGCCGCCGGCGGCGCACACCTCGCCACCGTCCGCCACGCCACCGTGGGGCTCGACGGGTTCGCCCGCCGGCTGGTGCACCATCTCGATGGAACGCGGGACCGTGACGCGCTGGTGGACGCGCTGCTGGCCGATATCCACGCCGGCGCGCTGCCCAATCCCGAGGCCGGGACATCCCGCCCGGAACGGCTGCGCGAACGGGTGGCGGCCAATTGCGACCGGCTGCTGGCGCTGTTCGCCCGCCAGGGTGTGCTGGCCGGTTGAGCCGGGCGGCGGGTTCCGGGGCGATGGCCCCCGTACGCCCTCCTCCGCCCGCCGGCGCCTTGCAACAGCCGCCCGAAACCCTATGATGATGTCCATGGATACGGACACCGTGACTGCCGGGCGGACCGTCTCCCCCGCCCTGCTCCTGCTGGTGGTGATGCTGCCGGCGCTGCTCGGTCTCGGCGGCTGCGGCAGCGTGCCCAGGCGCGCGGATCACGGCCCCACCGGCTCGCCGGTGGCCGATATCGCCGCCAGCCAGGTGGGCACTCCCTACCGCTACGGCGGCTCGAACCCCGCCCGCGGCTTCGACTGCAGCGGACTGGTGAGCTTCAGCTACCGCCAGGCCGGTCTGCGGGTCCCCCGCACCGCCGACAGCCAGTACCTGGCCGCCCGGCCGGTCGCGCCCGGACGAATCCGTCCCGGCGACCTCGTCTTCTTCGCCCTGCCCCGCCAGAAGGCACTCCACGTGGGCATCTACACCGGGCGCGGCGAATTCGTGCACGCGCCTTCCTCCGGCAAGCGGGTCTCCTACGCCAGCCTGGACGACAGCTACTGGCACCGCCACTTCATCGGCGCGGGCCGCTTTCCCTGAGCCCCGCGCAACCTGCCGGAGGCGGCCTGAACCCTGCCCGGCGACGGGATTCAGGCCCCGCCGGCCGCCGTCGAGATCCAGCCGCGCCCGCGGCTCCGCCTGTGGTAAACTGCGCCGCCGCGAATCCGGGCGGCGCCCGTAGCGACGGACCCCTCGCCTTGAACATCATCTACCTGCTCGATCTCTTCGGCACCGCCGTGTTCGCCGTGACCGGCGCGCTGGTGGCCGGCCGCAAACAGATGGACCTCTTCGGTGTCGTGGTGCTGGCGCTGGTCACCGCCATCGGCGGCGGCACCCTGCGCGACCTGGTGCTCGGCGCCGACCCCGTGTTCTGGATCGGCGATTCGCTCTACATCACCGTGGCCACCGCCGCCTCCATTCTGACCTTCGCCCTGGCGCGCATCCGCCGTCGCCCGCGGGGCCTGCTGCGCACGGCGGACGCCTTCGGTCTGGCCGTGTTCACCATCATCGGCGCCCAGAAGGCGCTGAGCCTCGGCGTGGGCCCCGGGGTCGCGGTGATGATGGGCATCATGACCGGGGTGGTGGGCGGCATGATCCGCGACGTGCTCTCCGGCGAGATCCCCCTCATCCTGCGCCGCGAGATCTACGCCACCGCATCCCTGTGCGGCGCCGCGGTCTACGTGCTGCTCCACCCGTTTCTGCCGGACCATCCCGCCGCCATCCTGGTGGCCATGATCGTCACCCTGGGGCTGCGCCTCTCGGCCATCCGCTGGAACCTGGCGCTCCCGGTATTCTCCCACCAGGATCACTGAGCGCCCGGCGCCATCTCCACCCGGGACGGCTCCTGTTTGACCCTGCCTCCGGGCGGGTTATCCTTGCCTTACAACAATGTGCCGGGACAGGGAACGCCTCCGGCGGATGGACTGTCGCAGTGGACGCGAACGCAATGGCGGACAGGAGTATCCCGTGAGCGAGCCAAACCCCACCCAGCAGTTCGCAAGGAAGTACCAGGGTATCGAGGGCTTCTACCTGATCACCGGCAACGGCGAGCTCGGCTTCATCCGGCCGGCCGACCTGAAGCCGGTGGAAGAGGCCTTCCCCCAGTTGGGCGACGCGGACTTTCTGCACGAACACCCCCGCTTCCAGGACGATGTGGATCGTTTCCGCGGCGAACTGGTCCGCTTCATCGAAACCTACCGGGCGCGGCCCGACCTGCCCATCGAGCTCGGCTACGTGGATCCGGCGGGCAACCCCGAGCGCAGCTGGCGTTCCGCCAGCCTGGTCATCTACAACTACGTGCGGGAAATCTACCGCCACGACGACAAGGCCCGATACGACGCCGGCAAGCTCGATCACTTCGGCATCGGCGAGCACGATGACACCTGGAACGCCGTCCGGGGCATCCACCGGGGCCTGGAGGATCTCTTCGCCCACCACTCCGAGGAGGGCTTCCACCGCTTCTTCCCCGTCCTCTACTACCACCGGGGTGACGGCCCCGCCGACCGTCAGTCCGGTGACGAACTGGGCCTGGCGACAACCACCGCCTACCACGACGATCAGCTGCCCCGCCGTGAAGAGGGGCTGCGGGTACTGAACCTGTTCTGGAACCATATCGACGACGAAACCCGGCCCGGCCGCTGGACCTTCCCCTTCGCCAACGCCGACACTGAAGCCCAGGTCTTCCGCACCCTGCGCGACAACCTCTACCGGCGGGGAGTCATCAACCCGGACCTCCGGGTGGAGAAGCGCTTCGATTTCAGCTGACCCGGGGCTCGGGAACCGCCCATCGGGCGCGAGGGCGGGAGCACCCGCAAGGAGGGTGGGGCCCTGGCGGCCGCAGGGGGGGATGTTTCACATCAGTTCAGCGCCTCGCGGCGGGTGTAGACGCCGCCGCGGAACTCCTTGAAGTAGGCGGCGACCCCCGGATGGTCCACCGGTTCGCCGCTGTCGTCGGGCTCCAGGTTCCCTTCGGCCACGTAGCTCTCGGCGTCCGCCTCATCCACCAGCACCCGGTACCAGGGCTGATCCTTGCGCGGCCGGGTACGCACCATCTCGTCCAGCCACGGGCCCTCCCCCAGGAATTCGGGATCCACGTCCACGACGACGCCACGGTAGTCGAACAGGCGGTGATGCACCACCTGCCCCACGCAGTATTTCGCTCGGTTGTCGCGCATCCCGGAACCTCCTGCCCAATCCATTCGCCAGGGCACCGCGGGCTGTCCACTTAAACTTAGCACGTGCCGGCCAGGGTGCACCGGGGACCGCCGTGAGCGGACGCAAATGGATGATTTTCCCAATGGTTGTGATATCTTTGCGCGTCCATAACCAGAAGGTAATAAAGCATCCTGCCGATGCGAGGAGACCCTCCGTGCTGTTCGACATCCCGCCCGCCGAGGTGGCCAAGGCGAAGATCCCCCACGAGATCTTCCTGACCAACCTGATCGGCAATCACATCCTCATGTTCGTAGCCGCCCTCGGCACCTACAGCGTGATGCCCTTGGCAATGCTGTTCGTGCCGACGGTCTCCGTAGGCTCCCTCGTCTACACCCTCTGGCGCGCCCGCCGCTCGTTGCGGCGCGATCCCTGGTTCGTGGCCTGCCACTGGCAGATCGCCGCCCGCCGCAGCCGCATCTTCATCGTCATGCTCGGCCTGCTGGGCATGGTCAGCCTCCTCGGCTGGCTGGGCCACACCTACCTCGGCATGATGCGGGAGGCCATCTTCGCCCTCATCGGCGGCCTGGGCATCCTGCCCGTCATGGTGACCATGCTGGTGCTCATCATCATGGAATCCGAGACCCTGCACCGGGCCAGCCAGAGCCGCCTGCCCCCCTGGGTGGTGAACCGCTACCCCAACCCGGAGGCGAAGCAGGTGGAGGAGCTCGACCGCGACGCCGCCACCGCCCACGGAGACAGCTGATCCCCGGCCGGTCGGCCACCGCGCCGGGAAGCGGTCGGACGGGCGCCCTGGTGGCTGCGCCGCCGCGCCGTTCTGCTATAGTCTGAGCGCGTACGACGCCCCGAATCCCTCCCCGCAGCGGACTTCACCATGGCCAAGGACACCAGCAAGAAGAGCAGGCAGCGCCCCCGCCCGGCGAAGAAACGCCAGAAGAAGAGCCCCGAGCACAAGCTCATCCTGCGCAACACCCGCCCCGAGGACTACGAGGACATCCGCGAGATCATGGATCTCGTCTATCCGGGCGCCCTGGGCGGGGCCTGGAGCCGGGAGCAGTTCACCTCCCAGATCACCCGGTTTCCCGAGGGCCAGATCTGCATCGAGGACAACGGCAAGGTGGTGGCCGCGGCCATCAGCCTGGTCGTGGACTACAAGCGCTACGGCGACAGCCACACCTACCGCGAGATCACCGGCAACGGCTATCTCACCACCCACGACCCCAACGGCGACACGCTCTACGGCGTGGACATCTTCGTCCACCCGGACTACCGCGACCTGCGCCTGGGGCGGCGTCTCTACGACGCCCGCAAGGAGCTGTGCGAGCGGCTCAACCTGCGCCGCATCGTGGCCGGCGGACGCATCCCCGGGTACCGCAAGCACGCCGAGCGCCTGAGCCCGGCGGAGTACATCGAGCAGGTGAAGCGCCACGAGATCCGCGATCCCATCCTCAGCTTCCAGCTGGCCAACGACTTCCACGTGCGCAAGCTCATCACCGGCTACGAGCCCACCGACAAGGAGTCCCACGCCTACGCCACCCTGCTGGAGTGGATCAACATCTACTACGAGGAGAAGGCGCCGCTCATCGGCGCGGTCAAAAGCGAGGTGCGGGTGGGCGCCGTGCAGTGGCAGATGCGCCCGGCGGAGTCCCTCGAGGAGCTGCTGAAGCAGGTGGAATTCTTCGTCGACGCGGTGGCCGGCTACCAGTCCGACTTCGTGCTCTTCCCGGAGTTCTTCAACGCCCCGCTGATGGCCCAGTTCAACCAGGAGAACCCCGCCCAGGCGATCCGCGATCTCGCCGCCTACAGCGAGCGGGTGCGCGAGGAGATGGTGCGCCTGGCGCTCGCCTACAACATCAACATCATCGCCGGCAGCATGCCCGAGTACCGGGACCAGCAGCTCTACAACGTCTCCTGCCTGTGTCGCCGCGACGGCACCTGGGACGCCCAGTACAAGCTGCACATCACCCCCGACGAGCGCGCCTACTGGGGCCTCACGGGCGGCGACTCGCTGCGGGTGTTCGAAACCGACGTTGGCCGGGTGGGCATCCTCATCTGTTACGACGTGGAGTTTCCCGAGCTGCCGCGCATCCTCACCGACCAGGGCATGACCATCCTCTTCGTGCCCTACTGGACCGACACCAAGAACGCCTACGAACGGGTGCGCCGCTGCGCCCAGGCACGCGCCATCGAGAACGAGTGCTACGTGGTCATCTCCGGCAGCGTGGGCAACCTGCCCAACGTGGAGAACATGGACATCCAGTACTCCCAGGCGGCCATCTTCACCCCCTCCGACTACGCCTTCCCCCACGACGCCATCGCCGCCGAGGCCACCCCGAACACGGAGATGACCCTCATCGCCGATCTCAACCTGGAGAAGCTCAAGGAGCTGCGCGAGCAGGGCAGCGTGCGCAACCTGCGTGACCGGCGCACGGATCTCTACGCGGTGACCTGGCGCAAGAAATAGTTGCCGGTTGCCAGTCACCTGGCGACTGGCGACCGGCCGCTGACTGCACCACACTTTTCCCATGGGCATGAGAAGCTTTCTCCGTGCCGGCGGGGTGCGCCGGATCGGGCTGCTGCTGGGGCCGGTGCTGGGGCTTATCGCGTGGCTGTGGCTGCCGGTGGGCGAGGCGGGCCTGACGCCGGGCGGCCGCGCCACCGCCGCCATCGCCGCCTGGATGGCCTGCTGGTGGCTCACCCAGGCCGTGCCGCTGGCGGTCACCGCCCTGCTGCCGGTGGTGCTGTTCCCGCTCACCGGCGCCGCCAGCCTGGCGGAGGCCACCGCCCCCTACAGCCGCAGCCTCATCTTCCTGTTCCTGGGCGGCTTCATCCTCGGCCTCGGCCTGCAGCGCTGGGGCGTGCACCGGCGCCTGGCCCTGCTCACCCTGCTGGCGGCGGGCACCGGCCCGCGGCGGCTGGTGGCCGGCTTCATGCTGGCCTCCGCCGGACTCAGTCTCTGGATCTCCAATACCGCCACCGTGATCATGCTTCTGCCCATCGGCACCAGCGTGCTGGAGATGCTCCGCGAGCGGGACCCGGATGCCCCGGAACGGCTCCACCGCCGGCTCTCCGCGGCGCTGCTGCTGGGCATCGCCTACGCCGCCTCCATCGGCGGCACCGGCACCCTGGTGGGCACGCCGCCGAACCTGGTCCTGGCCGCCTTCGCCCGCGAGCACTACGGCTACGACACCACCGTGCTGGAGTGGCTCGGCATCGGCCTGCCGCTGGTGGCGCTGTTCCTCCCCCTCACCTGGCTGTTCCTCACCCGGGTGGCCTTCCCCCTTCCCGCCCGGCCCCTGCCGGGCGGGCGGGAGCTGCTGACCCGGGAGCTGCGCGATCTCGGCCCCCTGGCGCGGGGCGAACGCATCGTGCTCGCCGTCTTCACCCTCACCGCCGCCGGCTGGATCCTGCGCCCGCAGCTGGTGGCGCTCACCGGCCTGGAGGGGCTGAGCGACCCGGTGATCGCCATGATCGGCGCCCTGGCCCTGTTCGTGATTCCGGTGGAACCGGCACGGGGGGTCTTCGCCATGGACTGGACCACCGCCCGGCAGGTGCCCTGGGACATCCTCATCCTCTTCGGCGGCGGGCTCAGCCTGGCCGCGGCCATCGGCGCCAACGGGGTGGACCGCTTCATCGCCCAGGGTTTCGTGGCCCTCCAGGACATCCCCCTCTGGCTCTTCCTGCTGGCGCTCACCGGCACGGTGGTCCTGCTCACCGAGATCACCAGCAACACCGCGGTGGCCACCACCCTGATGCCCATCCTGGCGGCCACGGCACTGGCCACCGGCCTGCCGGCGGGACCGCTGCTCACCGCCGCCACGCTGGCCGCCAGCTGCGCCTTCATGCTCCCGGTGGCCACCCCGCCCAACGCCATCGTCTTCGGCTCGGGCCGCGTCACCGTGGGCCAGATGGCCGGCGCCGGCATCGGCCTCAACCTCATCGCCACGCTCCTGGTCACGATGCTGGTATATTTGGGCGGACATCTGCCGCTGCCCTGACCCGGTTCACCCCGCAACGCCCAGGTTCCAGAGAAGCCATGAGTGAAATCGTCCTGATCCAGATCTCCGGCAACGACAAGCCCGGGCTCACCTCCTCGCTGATGGGCATCCTCGCCGAGTACGACGTGAACATCCTGGACATGGGCCAGGCGGTCATCCACGACACCCTGTCGCTGGGCATCCTGGTGGAGATACCGGACACGGCGGAGAACTCGCCCATCCTCAAGGACATCCTGTTCCACGTCCACGCCCACGGCATGCACCTGCGCTTCGTACCGGTGGGCGGCGACGCCTACGAGAGCTGGGTCCGGGAGCAGGGCAAGGCGCGCTACATCATCACCGTGATCGGCCGCGCCATCACCGCCGCCCAGCTCCAGCCCATCGCCGCGGCCATCACCGCCAACGGCCTGAACATCGACGACATCGAGCGCCTCTCCGGCCGCCGCTCCCTGCAGCGGAAGGACACCGGCCCCGGCCGGGCCTGCATCGAGCTGTCCGTGCGCGGCCAGCCGCCGGATGCGGATGCGCTGAAGGGGGAGTTCATGACCATCGCCCAGGAGGTGGGCGTGGACATCGCCTTCCAGGAGGACACGCCCTACCGGCGCAACCGCCGCCTGGTGGTGTTCGACATGGACTCCACCCTGATCCAGCAGGAGGTGATCGACGAGCTCGGCCGCGAGGCGGGCGTCATGGACCAGGTGGCCGCCATCACCGCGGCGGCCATGCGCGGGGAGATCGACTTCCGCGAGAGCCTGCGCCGGCGCCTGGCGCTGCTGCGCGGGCTCGACGTGGCGGTGCTCGAGCGGGTGGCCGGACGGCTGCAGCTCACCGAGGGGGCCGAGCGGCTGATCCGCAACCTGCGCCACCTCGGCTACCGGACCGCCATCATCTCCGGCGGCTTCACCTACTTCGGCCACTGCCTGCAGCGCCGTCTCGGCATCGACCATGTCCACGCCAACGAGCTGGAGATCGCCGACGGCCGGCTGACCGGCAACGTGGTGGGCGCCATCGTCGACGGGGAGCGCAAGGCCGAGCTGCTGCGGGAGATCGCCGCGGCGGAGGAGATCGACCTGGAGCAGGTCATCGCCGTGGGCGACGGCGCCAACGACCTGCCCATGCTGCGCAGCGCCGGCCTCGGCGTGGCCTTCCACGCCAAGCCCCTGGTCCGCGCCAGCGCCCGCCACGCCATCTCCACCCTCGGCCTCGACGCCCTGCTCTACCTCATCGGCATGCGCGACCGCGACCTGCGGGCATAGCGGATCGGGAAAATCAAATCGCGGAATATAACGACAAGACCATTTTTTATCCGCAGATTACGCAGATTACGCAGATGGTTTAAAAAACTGTAGCAACCGGAGCGCCTGGCTGGGGTGTCGGTTATTTCCCGTAGAGATGTGGTTCGTGTGAAAGATCGGGGATTCGGCTTGGCGCAGCTCAATTAAAATATCTGCGTAATCTGCGTAATCTGCGTAATCTGCGTAATCTGCGTAATCTGCGTAATCTGCGGATAATACACAAAGCCTCTTCACCCCCGGGCCTCCACCTGCCATGCCCGGACCTGTGCCTGCAGCTCCGGGAAGAAGGCCTCGAAATCCGCCTCCAGGGCACCATAGTGTCGCGCCACTTCCGCCTCCGCCCCCACCAGCAGCTCCGGGCGACGCAGGCGCCGGGACATGCGCGTGAAGGTGACGCCGAGGCCGTCGCGGTCGCCGTAGCAGCCGAGCCAGTTCTCGCCGATGAGCCGGGGCAGGTGGCGGGAGAGCCGTTCCGGCAGCAGCGCCCGGTTCTCCTCCAGCAGCCGGTAGAAAGCGGCGATGAACGCCTCCCGCGCCTCCCCCACATGCTGGTCCCAGCGGCGCGTGAGGACGTGGTCGTAGCCCACGTCCACGATCACCCCCGCCAGCCGCCGGTGGCGCGGGTGGATGCGGGCGCAGCTGGCGCGATGGCGCGGATGGGCGTCGGTCCAGGCGTCGATGCGCCGGTGCAGGGCGATGCCGGCGAGCACCGCCGCGGGGTAGCGCCCGCGCAGTCCCGCCAGGGTGCCGGTGACGAAGTCGCCGAGGAAATTCCCGAGCTGCGCCTCCGGGTCCGGCCCGGCCAGCACCACGTGGGCGAGATAGTTCATGGACCTGGTTTGTTCAGAATTATTAATAGACAGGATTTACAGGATTGACGGGATTCAAAGACAAAGACTCTTTAGCCGCAGATTACACAGATTACGCAGATTGTTGATGCAGGGAGCCGACCGATGTACCGGTGAATGGCTCGTTTCCACCAGAGTGGATCCACATCACGGCTCCAGCACCGTTGCTGCAACCGGCGCTTGGGCTGCATTCAGCAGAGGCTGGATTCCAAATCCGCGTAATCGGCGCAATCTGCGGATAAAAGGTATTTGTTCTTCAATCCTGCCATTCACTCCGCGAGCAGCGACTCGATCTGCGCCACCACCTCGGGGTCGTCCCATTCCAGGGCGCCGAAGAAGGCGAAGCGGATGTGACCGGCACGGTCCACCACGAAGCTGGTGGGGAAGCCGTGCACCTCCCAGTCCTTCAGCGCCACGCCGTCGGGGTCGATCAGCATCGGAAAGGTCACCTCGAAGGGCGCCGCGAAGGTACGCACCGTCTCGGCCGTCTCCCCCACGTCCACCGCCAGGACCTGGAAGCCGCGGTCGCGCAGCCTGGCGTAGAGGCGCTGCAGGGAGGGGATCTCCTTGACGCACGGGGGACACCAGGTGGCCCAGAAATTCACCAGCACCACCTGTCCGCCGAGGGCGTCGAGCGCATGCTCCCCATCCTCCAGGTCCTTCAGCACCAGGGGCGGCGTGGCCCCCTCCCCCGCGTAGGGCTTGAGCAGGCGGCTGCGCGGCGCATCGGCCTGGGCCAGGGCGCCGCGCTCCGGCAGGGGAGCCGCCACGCGCGGCCTGGCGTAGCTCTCCAGCATCCACAATGCCTGGCTCACCTGGCCCGGCAGGCGCCGGGTCATGGCCTCCTCCACCGGGGTGAAGTCAGGCCGCTGGTTGTAGCCGTCGGAGACCTCCTCGAGCATCTGGGTCGTCACGTTGCTGCCGCCCCGCTCCAGCAGCTCGGTCAGGCGCTCCAGATGCCAGCTGGAGGCCGACAGGGTGGGCTGGAAGATATAGATGGGCAGGTTGGTGGCGGAGGCGATGGGCAGGTAACGGGCCTCGGCTCCCCCCTGGGGCGTCTCGGCGTAGAGGTTGGGGTGGAGCAGCACCGCCCCCAGCAGACCCGCCTCGCCGGGGTGGTCCAGCTGCCAGGCCCGGGCAGCCCCGAGGGCAAGGGGCGCGGTGCGCCCGGAGGCCATCAGGACCACCCGCCGGCCGTCCGCGGCCGCCGCCTCGATCAGTGCCTGGCCCAGACTGTCCGGGACCTCCTTCAGGCTGCCGCGCCCGGGCGAGAGCAGCAGCGCGAGGTGGATATCGGGCATCCAGACCTCGAACCCCATGCCCGCCAGCGCTTCGGCGGTGGGTCGCTGGCGGGGAGCGATGCCATGGTCCGAGGGCAACCACAGGATGCGCGTGTCGCCCGTGGCCGGATAGGTCTCGACCGCAATCTTCTCGCCGCCCGGCAGGGGCACCTCGAGGTTCCCGGCCCGGGCCGTGAAGGCCGTCAGGAGGGCCAGCAAAAACAATATCGGGCGCAGCACCGCCATTCTCATCACCCAGCCTCACACTCGGAATCCATGCCTGCAGCCACGCCGGTGTACCCGCACCGGCCCTCAGTCGATTTCCCGCCCCTGGCCGTCCAGCAGGACGGTATTCTGGGGTTCGCCGTCGGTGTCGATGCGCACCGTGTGCACTTCCGGCAGGCGGGAGACGATATACCCCGCCATGCCCTGCACCATGGCCGCGTTGCCGGCCTCCACTGCCAGCAGCAGCCGCTCGGCCGCGATCCGGGCCCGCATCACCCGCCCGGGCTTCTCCAGGAATTCCGGGCCCACCTGCCAGCCGGCGTCCATGTCCCGGTCCATCTTGTCGAAGAATTCGCTCCCTGCAGCCAGCGTCTCGGCGCTCACCTCCACCGGGTGGTGCCGCTGCTCGATCACAACATCCAGCATCATTCTCCAGTTCTCCGCGTCAGCATTCGGGTGCGGGCATTGTAACAGAGACCCAGGGTGCTGAATTCCCGAACTTTTCCAGGGCCTTGCGCACTGAACCCGGGACGCCCCTGATGGTCTATCCTGTTGACCTGCCGAAGGATCTCCTACCGCCCGCGAGCGGTACACAGTGCGGCCGACATGGCCACGGGGAGTTACCATGAGTGACAAGATCGTCCTTACCGACGCGGAATGGCGCGAGCGCCTGACTCACGAGCAGTATCGCGTCTGCCGCGAGAAGGGAACCGAACGGGCCTTTTCCGGTGAGTACTTCGACACCAAGACCCCGGGCACCTACCACTGCGCCTGCTGCGGCCAGCCCCTGTTCAGCTCCGGGGACAAGTTCGACTCGGGCACCGGCTGGCCCAGCTTCACCGCCCCGGTGGCGGAGCAGAACGTCCGCTTCGAGGAGGACCGCAGCCTGTTCATGCGCCGGGTGGAGGTGCTCTGCGCCCGCTGCGATGCCCACCTCGGCCACGTGTTCGACGACGGACCCGCCCCCACGGGCAGGCGTTTCTGCATGAACTCCGTGTCCCTGAAGCTGGAGCCGGAGGAGAGCTAGCCATTCGGCAGGCCCCCTCGCGGCACATCGGGATGTGACGCGCGGCACCGCCCACTCCCGGGACCCCGCGGCGGGGGTTCGGGTACAATCCCGGCATCACCCGCCCTGGAGCCCCGCATGCCCCCTGAGTCCGCCCCGCAGGAACCCCTCGCCACCCTCACGGTGGAGGGTTCCGAGATCACCCTGCTCGGCACCGCCCATGTCTCCCGCGCCAGCGCCGAGCAGGTCCGCATGCTGCTCTCCGGCGACGACTTCGACGCGGTGGCGGTGGAGCTCTGCCCCAGCCGCCACCACGCCCTGGTGAACCCGGACGCCCTGTCGCGGATGGACCTGTTGCGTGTGGTGCGCGAAGGCAAGGCGGCCATGGTGACCGCCAGCCTGGCGCTGGGCGCCTACCAGCAGCGCCTGGCCGAGCAGTTCGGCATCGAGCCGGGGGCGGAGATGCGCGCGGCGGTGGATTGCGCCCGTGAGGCCCACCTGCCGGTCCTGCTCATCGATCGCGAGGTGGGCACCACCCTGCGTCGGGTCTACCGCAACGTCCCCTGGTGGCGGCGCCTCAACCTGCTCTCGGGCCTGCTGGCCAGCGTGCTCTCGAAGGAGGAGGTGAGCGAGGCGGAGGTGGAACGGCTCAAGGAGGGCGACGTGCTGGAGACCACCTTCTCCCAGTTCGCCGACCGGGAGCAGGAGCTCTACGAGCCGCTGGTGGATGAGCGCGATCGCTACATGGCCGCGCGCCTGCGTGCCGAGATCCGCGCCTCCGCCCACCCGCGCATCCTGGCGGTGGTGGGGGCCGGTCACCTGAAAGGCATCGCCCGCTACCTGGCCGAGGATCGCGGGGACCCGGATGCCCTCATCCGCGAGCTGGATCACTTGCCGCCGCCCAGCCGCTGGCCGCGGCTGCTGCCCTGGATCATCGTGGCGCTGGTGGTGGTTGGCTTCGCCATCGGCTTCGCCCGCAGCCCCGACCTGGGCTGGACCCTGGTGGCCGACTGGGTGCTCATCAACGGCGGGCTGTCCGCCCTTGGCGCCCTGCTCGCCGCGGGCCATCCGGTCACGGTGATTGCCGCCTTCCTGGCCGCCCCGCTCACCTCGCTGAATCCCACCGTTGGCGCCGGAATGGTGACCGCGGCGGTGGAGGGCTGGCTGCGCCGGCCGCGGGTGGGTGACTTCTCCCGCCTGCGCCACGACACCACCCGCCTCTCCGGCTGGTGGCGCAACCGGGTGGCGCGCACCCTGCTGGTGTTCCTGTTCAGCACGCTGGGCTCGGCGGCCGGCACCTACCTGGCCGGTTTCCGCATCTTCGGCCGCCTCGCCGGCGGCTGACGCCGGGACCGGATCCGCCACCCTGGCCCCGGGCTGCGCGCGACCCCGACACCCGAACGACAAGAACCGTGATGGAGGAGCCGACATGGACCTGAAGCCGCTGCGGGAAGCCCTGGACCACTTCGTGCGTCCGGCCACCTACCCCCTCGCCATCCGCATGCTCGCCCCGGGCGAAGCGTTCCCCGGGCGCTGCAAGCGCCCCCGGCGGGATCTCCAAGAGGCGTTCGCCATCTGCCAGGGCTTCACCATGGCGCGACGCTACGGCTGGAGCCTCGGCTTCACCCGCGAGGACATCTCCTGCCCCCTGGCCAAGGTGGTGTGGGGCTTCGAGCCGATGCTCGACTACTACCTGAACGGCATGACCTGCGCCGGCATGTACACCGAGACGCCCGCGGCCGGCGCGGTCTCCGAGGCGGCGGTGGACAAGTGGGAGTACGGCCGGTGGGAGGGGGTGGTGATGGCCCCCCTGCACCGCGCCGACTTCGAACCCCACGTGGTGCTCGTCTACGGCAACTCCGCCCAGGTGATGCGGCTGGTGACCGCCCGGCTGTGGCAGAGCGGCGGCCGGGTGGAATCCTCCTTCTCCGGGCGCATCGACTGCGCCGACGCGGTCATCACCACCATGCAGCGCGACGACTGCCAGGTCATCCTGCCCTGCTACGGTGATCGCATCTTCGCCCAGACCGAGGACGGGGAGATGGGCTTCACCCTGCCGGCCGGCCGCATCGGGGCCATCATCGCCGGGCTGGAGGGGACCCACCAGGGCGGCGTACGCTACCCGGTACCCAGCTTCCTGCGCTACACCGGCGAGTTCCCCGAACACTACCGGGAGTTGGACCGCCAGTGGGCCGCCGATGCCGGGGAAGAGCCATAGGAACCCGCCGGGAACGGGGTTCCGGCACCGAGCGCACCGCCTCGCACCCGGAGGCACGGGCCGTGGTCCGCCGGAGGCTGTCCCCGGGCGCGACGCGGCACACCGACTGGCCACGCCGCCGGACACCCGCTAACCTGAGGCGCCATGATAGGCAAGATTCTCTTCACCGCAGCGATCATCGGCGCCCTGCTCCTGTTCGCGCGCACCCGCACCGCGAGCCGGCCGCCGCGCCGCGCCCCGGCACCGCCGCCCCGGGCCAGCGCGACGGCGCGCCTGGCCGCCTACGGCACCCTGGCCGTGGTGCTGATCACCGGGGCGGTCTTCTACTACCTGGACTGGCGCGAGGATCACCGCGTCATCAGCATCCGCGTCATCAACGCCACCAGCGGCGAGGCGGTCACCTACCAGGCCTACAAGTCCGCCATCGAGGGACGCAGCTTCGAGACCCTCGACGGCCGCCAGGTGACCCTCTCCGACGCCGAGCGGGTGGAGATGGTCGAACTGCCCTGACCATGCCATGTCCCTCCTGCTCTTCGGCCTGCCCGTGCCCGACCACCCGGCGGGGAACGCCGCCGTGACCCCCCTGGAGATCGCCGCCTCGGGCGCCGCCTGCCTGGCCGGCCTCGTGGATGGAGAGGGCCGCTTCCGCTACCGCTTCGACGCCGACAGCGGCGCGGAGGCCTCCGGCTACAACATCCTGCGCCATTGCGGCACGGTCTGGGCCATGCTCGACGTGCACCGCCACAGCGGGAGTCCCGGAACCCTCCCCGAAACCGCGGTGCGGGCCATGGCATGGCTGCTCGACAACCACCTGCGCTTCTTCCGCGCCGTGGACAACCCGGTGCTGGTGGAGGAGAACAGCATCAAGCTCGGCGCCAATGCCCTCGGCGTGCTCGCCCTGGTGGCCCTGCACCGGGCCACCGGCACCGCGCTGGCGCTGGACCTGGCCCGCGGCCTGGCCGGGTACATGGTCGGCGAACAGCGCCACGACGGCGATTTCGTGCACAAGCGCTTCTTCCGCTCGGGCCGGGTCTCCGATTTCCGTTCCGAGTACTACACCGGGGAGGCCCTGCTGGCCCTGTGCGAGCTCGGCGCGGCGACCGGCGAGGCCCGCTGGCGCGAGGCCGCCGCCGCCGTGGCCGACCGGCTCGGCCCGCTGGACTACGGCGTGGAGCAGCACTCCCACTGGATGCTCTACGCCCTCGATCGCCTCCACGAGGCCACCGGCGCGGAGCGCTACCACCGGCATGCCGAGCGCATCGCCCGCCATATCGTCGCGCACCCGGACTACCGGGCGTGGCGGCGCAGCACCCCCATCGCCTGCCGCAGCGAGGGGCTGCTGGCCTTCCTGCGGCTGCTGGAGCGGCGCGCCGCGGTGGAGGACCTGGCCCTGCGCCAGGCCTGCCTCAATACCGTGCGCGAGAACCTCGCCCTGCAGGCCGGGTTCCGCACCCCGGCGGGCTGCTTCGTGCGCGGCGGCGGGGACAGCCGCGGACGGGAAGTGCGCATCGATTACATCCAGCACAACATCTCCGCCTTCCTGCACTACCACCTGGGCGGCTACTGACAGCACCGGCCGACGCCCCCGTCGCACATGCCGGCCGCGGCATCCGCCGGGTTCGTGCGCCCTGGGCGACGGGGCCAAGGGGGCCATGTTGCTCTGCACCGTGCACCCGGTGCCGGTTTCGGGTATGAAGAGCAGTTTAAGCGTTTGTGAATATTCCCCGGCCGTGCCGAATACGCCCGGCGGGGGGAGCCGGAGGCACAGGCGCCCGGATCAGACACGGAGAGTGCATGTCCAGCAAGCATCCCATCATCGCGGTGACCGGCTCCTCGGGCGCCGGCACCACCACCGTCCGCGCGGTGTTCGAGGACATCTTCAAGCGCGAGGCGGTCAACGCCGTGTGCGTGGACGGCGAGAGCTTCCGCCGCTATGACCGCGACACCATGCGCGCGGCGTTCCGGGCATCGGTGGGCGAGGGACGGCCCATCAGCCACTTCGGGCCCGAGGCGAACCTGCTGGACCGGCTCGAGGGGCTGTTCCGCGAGTACTCGCGCACCGGCACCGGCCTCATCCGCCGCTATGCGGGCACCGCCGCGCAGGCCGAGGCGCTGGACGTGCCGGAGGGCAGCTTCACCCGCTGGGCGGAAATCTGCGACGGCACCGATCTGCTCTTCTACGAGGGGCTGCACGGGGGCTGCATCGAGGCCACCTGGTCCCACCGCCACATGAGCCCCTCCCACAACCCGTTCGTCATCCGCGAACGCCACCGGCTGGAGACCCGCTACGACACCGGCATCGACGTGGCCCAGTGGGTGGACCTGCTCATCGGCGTCGTGCCGAGCATCAACCTGGAGTGGATCCAGAAGATCCACCGCGACACCACCCTCAAGGGCGCCTCGGCGGAGGCGGTAGTGGGCACCATCATGCGCCGGCTGCCCGACTACATCCGCTACATCACGCCCCAGTTCTCGCTCACCGACATCAACTTCCAGCGCGTGCCGCTGGTGGACACCTCCAATCCCTTCATCGCCCGCGACGTGCCCTCGCTGGCCGAGAGCATCCTGGTGATCCGCTTCCGCGAGCCCAAGCGGTTCGACTTCCCCGAGTTGCTGCAGCGGATTCCCAATGCCTTCATGTCCCGCCCCAACACCCTGGTGGTGCCGGGCGGCGAAATGGAGCACGCCCTGCGGGTCATCTGCACCCCGCTGGTCCACGAACTGGTGGAGCGCATGCGCCACAGCCGGGAGCTGTGAGGGGCCCCTGCGGGGCAGGGGTACGGATGAAAGGGTTACGGATAAAGATCGACAGTTCTCCTCGATCTGTGACCCCGTAACCCCGTGACCCTTTCATCCCTCCCGGTGGCCGTAGACCCGGGGGCGGACGAAGTGGTCGATGGTGGGGGCGGCGATGTTCATCAGCAGCACGCCGAAGGCCATCCCGTCGGCATAGCTGCCATAGGTGCGGATGATCCATACCAGCACCCCGACGCCGGCGCCGAACACCAGCCGGCCGCGGCCAGATGCCGCGCCGCTCACGGGATCGGTGGCGATGAAAAAGGCTCCGAGCAGGGCCGAGAAGGTGAAGACGTGGAACCCCGGGCCGGCGAACCGATCCGGTTCCAGCCCGTGGAACAGGCCCGCCATCAGGGCCAGCGCACCCAGCAGGCCCACCGGCACATGCCAGGTGATGACCCGGGTGGCGAGCAGCGCCAGCCCCCCCAGCAGCAGCATGATGTTCACCATTCCCCAGCCTGGCCCGCCGTAGCTGCCGAACACGGGCTGGGTCATGATCTCCGCGACCGTGCCGCCCGCACTGAGGCTGTTCTGCAGGTGATCCAGGGGGGTTGCCATGGTGATGGCGTCGATGGCCAGGCCCGCGGGCAATTGGCCGGCGAAGGCGAACTGCAGCTGATCGGAGAAGCCGAGGTGGATATCCCGCAGGACCATCGGCGGAAGCCAGGTGGTCATTTCCGGCGGGAAGGCGATCAGCAGGACCACGTAGCCCACCATGGCCGGATTGAAGACGTTGTTGCCCAACCCGCCGTAGAGGTGCTTGGCCATGATGATGGCGAAGGCCGCCCCCACCGCGGGCAGCCACCAGGGCACCAGCGGGGGCAGACAGACAGCGAGCAACAGCGCCGTGACCAGCGCGCTGCCGTCACGCAGAAACACGACCACCGGCCGCCCGCGCAGCCGCAGCATCAGCGCCTCCGCCGCCAGCGCCACCACCACCGCCACGGCGATGTTGATCACCACACCCCAGCCGAAGCTCCAGGCCTGGACGACGATGGCGGGAACCAGTGCCGCCACCACCAGCAGCATGTCGCGGGTAATGCTGCCGGTGGTGTGGACATAAGGCGGACTGCTGGGCATGGATGCGCGGCTCCCTGGGCGGATAATCACTAGTATGCCCAGTCCGCACCTTCGGCGCGAATACCGCGACGTCAACCCACAGATTCCGCAGGGATTTCCCCTCCGGCCTGACGCCCGGCCCCGCCGTTACCCGGCCTCGGAGACCGGCGCTGGACGATTCGCCCCGGTGCGGGTCAGGAGTGCGAACTCCATGCTGTCGGAGAGCGCCCGCCAGCTCGCCTCGATGATGTTGGGGCTGGCGCCCACCGTGGTCCAGCCGCGCTCCCCGTCGTGGAAATCGATGAGCACGCGGGTGGTGGCCGCGGTGCCCTTGTCGCTGTCCAGGATGCGCACCTTGTAGTCGGTGAGCCGGACCGTGGCCAGCTCCGGATAGACGTCGCACAGCGCCTTGCTCAGGGCATGGGCCAGGGCGTCCACCGGACCGTTGCCCTCGGCGGCGGTGAGCTTGAGCGCCCCCTCGATGCGCACCTTCACCGTGGCCTCGGAGAGCAGCCCGCGGCCGTGGCGCTGCTCGGTGAGCACCATGAAGTCGACCAGCTCGAAGGGCGGGGTGTAGTCGCGGCTCACCCGGTAGAGCATCAGGTCCACCGATGCCTCGGCCGCCTCGAAGGTGAAGCCCTCGTGCTCCAGTCGCTTGATCTGGTGCAGCACCCGCTGGGCGTCCTCGCGGTTGATCTCCAGCCCCCGGGAGCGGGCCTGGTAGACCAGGTTGCCGCGGCCGGAGAGCTCCGAGACCACCGCACGGGTTTCGTTGCCCACCCGCTCCGGGTCGATGTGCTGGTAGGTGTCCACCGCCTTGAGCACCGCGGCCACGTGGATTCCACCCTTGTGGGCGAAGGCGCTGGCGCCCACGTAGGGCGCGTGGCTGTCGTGCTTGAGGTTGGCCAGCTCGGCGGCGAAGCGCGACAGGGTGGTGAGTCCGCGCAGCTGCTCGGCGCTCACCACCTGCAGCCCCATCTTCAGCTGCAGGTTGGGGATGATGGTGGTGAGGTTGGCGTTGCCGACCCGCTCGCCGTAGCCGTTCAGGGTGCCCTGCACCTGGGTGCAGCCGGCGCGCACCGCCGCCAGGGTGTTGGCCACCGCGCAGCCGCTGTCGTTGTGGACGTGGATGCCCAGCGGGACGCGGGTGCGGGCGCGCACCTCGGCCACGACCGACTCCACCTCCCAGGGCAGCGCGCCGCCGTTGGTCTCGCACAGCACCAGCGCGTCGGCCCCCGCCTCCTCGGCCGCCAGCAGCACCGCCAGGGCATAGGCGGGATTGGCCTTGTAGCCGTCGAAGAAGTGCTCGGCGTCCAGGAACACCTCCCTCCCCCGGGCCTTCATGTAGGCGACGCTGTCGCGCACCATGGCGAGGTTCTCCTCGCGGGTGGTGTCGAGCACGGCGTCCACGTGGTAGTCCCAGCTCTTGGCCACCAGCGTCACCACCGGGGTCTCGGCATCCAGCAGGGCCTGCAGGTTGGCATCGTCCTCGCAGCGGCCGTGCTTGCGCCGGGTGCTGCCGAAGGCGGCCACCTTCGCCTGCCTCAGCCCCAGGCTGCGGACCCGCGTGAAGAACTCGGCATCCTTGGGATTCGAGCCCGGCCACCCGCCCTCGATGTAGTGAACGCCGAACTCGTCGAGCCTCCGGGCCAGGGTGAGCTTGTCGTCGCACGAGAGCGAGATCTCCTCGCCCTGGGTGCCGTCGCGAAGGGTGGTGTCATAGATGAAGATGCGGGACATGATCGCCTTGCTGATGGTATCCATAAGAAAGATTTATATTCTGACAGCGAACCCCACCCCGTTGCCAGCACTTGTCCGCCCCCCCTGCCCGTGAGCGTCCCGAGCGGATAAACTTGTGCCCCGATTCTTCCAGCCCGGCACGGGATGCGAACATGAAAGCCACTGAACTCAGGAAAGGCATGGTCATCCAGATGGACGGCCGCAACGTGGTGGTCAAGGACGTCCAGGTCCAGACCGCCTCCTCCCGCAGCGGCAACACCCTCTACAAGGTGCGCGGCCGCGACGTGGTCTCGAAGCAGAAGTTCGAGGCCAGCTTCAAGGGCGACGAGTGGGTGCAGACGGTGGACTTCGAGCGCCGCCCGGTGCAGTACCTCTACCGGGACGCCGACGGCTGCACCTTCATGGATCGGGAGAGCTACGAGCAGTACACCTTCGACAGCGAGGCGCTGGAGGAGGAGCTGCTCTACCTCGGCGAGAACCTGGAGGGCATCTACGCCCTGGTGGCGGACGGCATGCCGCTCGGCATCGAGCTGCCGGCCACGGTCGTGCTGGAGATCACCGAAACGGCCCCGGCGATGAAGGCCGCCTCCGCCTCCGCCCGCAGCAAGCCCGCCACTCTCAACACCGGGCTGGTGGTCCAGGTGCCGGAGTACCTCGCCCAGGGAGAGGCCATCAAGGTCAACACCCTGACCGGCGAGTTCATGTCCCGCGCCTGAGCCCGGCGCCCGCGTCGTCCAATCCTGTTCGTTGCCCCGGCCTGCCGCCGTGACCACGGCGCCGGGATGGAGTTGAAGCGGGATTCGAAAGGGGAGGAAGGTAGCCGGCCGGGGTAGGCAATCCGGGCGGGAGTGGCAGGCTGCTCAAACCTGTTGGACCCGGACCGCCCGCCTGGCGAACCCGCGCGCGCTCGGGTGCACCACCGCACGCGCGCGTTGCGTGGTCCGCCAACCCCGGCCGGCTGTCCTGATTCTACCCCTGCCGGGGAGGTGAAAATATCGGGCTGCGGCGAAGCGTGAACCCGGTCACACTTTTTAACCGGGCTGAAGCACCGGAACGCCGCTCCCTACTTCACCGTACCGCCGGCGGGACTCACGCTGCCGGACGGGGCATCCAGTCCGGCGACGCGGCAGCCCTGGGCGATGGGGCCGCCGGGGAACAGGGTATAGAGGTACTTCATCCCCCCCTCGGCGTGGAACCGCTCGTCCAGCGCGTCGTGGACCTCCCGGGCGTTGATGCTCTCGTGCCTGGCGAAGTAGGCCTGCAGGGCGCGCACCGCATCCCAGTGGGTTTCGGTGAGGGTCAGTCCCTCGCGGGCCGCCTCCTCCATCGCCGTCTCCCGGGTCCAGAACTCCGGGGCGTGGGGGAAATCCGGGTCGCGGTCGAACTCCAGCCCCGGATGCAGCACTTCGTTCATGGTATCCGGCATGTCCTCGATCCTCCCTGTTCTGGTCGGTTTCGTTGAGACGCATACATACGAACACTATAGAACACCGGCAAGACCGCGGTCGTGGCTAGCCGCCCGGCCGCTCTCAGAACTGCCGGGTCCGCAGCATCACCAGGGTGCAGCCGTGGATGAAGGGAATCTCCAGCGACTGCAGCCGCGCCTCCAGCTCGGCGGACTCGGTGCCGGGATTGAAGATCACCCGTCCCGGCCTGAGCGCCACGATGTCATCGATGAGCGGCCGGCTGCGCTCGGGACCGACATAGAGGGTGAGGGTGTCCACCGGCCCCTCCACCGCCTCCAGGGAGGGGGCCGCATGCAGCCCCTCGATGTCGGTGAACCGGGGATGCACGGGCACCACCCGGTAGCCGTGCTCCTTGAGCAGGCGCACCGCCTGGTTGGAATAGCGCGCCGGCTTCGGGCTGGCGCCCAGCACGACGACGGTATGATCATGATGGAGTGCGTGGCCGGTGTCGAACATGTCAATGTCTGCCTCTGCAGAGGGGCCCTCGAGCCCCTGAACCCGGGAACTGACCCGGCAGGGTAAACGGAATCAGCGGCCCCGCACCAGCCCCGTGCCCGCGTAGAAATCGACGATGTAGCTCCAGGCCTCCTCGGCCGTCTCCACGAACCGGAACAGGTCGAGATCCCCGGCGTCGACGGTCCCCTCCTCCACCATCGCCTCGAAGTCGATGATGCGGTCCCAGTAGGCCTTGCCGAACAGCAGCACCGGTACGGGCTTCACCTTCCGGGTCTGGATCAGGGTGAGGGTCTCGAACAGCTCGTCCAGGGTGCCGAATCCGCCCGGGAAGGCCACCAGCGCCTTGGCGCGCAGCAGGAAGTGCAGCTTGCGCATGGCGAAGTAGTGGAACTGGAAGCTCAGCTCCGGGGTGATGTAGGGATTGGGATTCTGCTCGTGGGGCAGGACGATGTTCAGACCGATGCTCCGGCCGTTGGCATCGAAGGCGCCGCGGTTGGCCGCCTCCATGATGCCCGGCCCGCCGCCGGTGATCACCACCAGCTCGCAGCGGCCGGGGCACTGGCCGTCGGAGGTGATCATGTGGCCGAGCTTGCGCGCCTCGTCGTAGTAGGCGCTCTTGGCCAGGATGCTGCGGGCCACGCGCACCGCCCGCTCCGCCGCCGGGTCGCCGGGAGCGGCGCGCAGGCGCGCCTCGGCCGCCTCCAGGTCGCGGCAGGCGCGCTCCTCCTCGGGGATGCGGGCGCTGCCGAAGATGACGATGGTGGACTTGATGCCGTAGTCCTGCTGCATCAGCTCCGGCTTCAGCAGCTCCAGCTGCATGCGCACCGGCCGCAGCTCCTCGCGCAGGAGGAACTCGTGGTCGGCGAAGGCCAGCCGGTAGGAGGGTGACCGGGTCTGCGGCGTCTCCACCGGGTGGGAGGCGATGCGATCGTCCTCCTCGGCGGTGGGGAACGCCGGGTTCGGATGCTTCAGATCGGTCATGGGGGAATCTCTCCTCTGGTTCTCGGCGGCCATTGAACGGGCGGACAGGATGGGGTGCGCGGCTCGATTCTACCAGCCGCGCCCGGCCCGCAGGCCGTGCTTTTCGTTGTTCTGATACCTTTAGATGGCCTGCCGGCAACGGAGGTTCATTCATTGGCCGTTCCGGACAATCCGCGCGGGATTGCCGGAGCCGCCCTCAACCCGCGGCCACGTCCCAGGCCAGTTTCAGTCCGGTCACGAACAGCAGCGCGTAGCAGACCTGGTAGAACAGCCGCACCGGTATGCGCGAATGGAGCCACACGCCCAGCGCGATGCCCAGGGCGCCGAGCGGCAGCAGCACCAGCGAGGTGAGCAGGTTGCCGGCGTGGAACTGGCCGAGCCAGGCGTAGGGGATGAGCTTGACGTAGTTGACCACGATGAAGAAGACCACCGAGGTGCCCACGTAGACGGTCTTGTCCAGCCGGCGGGAGAGCAGGTAGACGTTCACCGGTGGCCCGCCGGCGTGGGCCACGAAGCTGGTGAAGCCCGCCAGCGCGCCCCAGAAGCCGCCGGAGACGGCGTCGGGGCCGCGTCCGCCGCTGAGCCGGGGGCGGAACCAGAAGTCGAGGGTGAAGAGGATGGCGATAAGCGCCACCATGAGCCTGATGAAGCGTTCGTCGATGAAGCGGAAGGTGAAGGCGGCGAGCGCGATGCCCGCGACCGCCGCGGGCAGCAAAACCTTCAGGTGCCCCCCGTCCCAGCGCCCGCGGTAGTGCCAGACGCTGAGAATATCCATGAAGCAGAGGATGGGGAGCATCACCGCCGCGGCCTGCACCGGCGGGATCACCAGCGCCAGGATGGGCACCGCCATCACCCCCAGCCCGCCCCCCAGCCCCCCTTTAGAGGTGCCGGTGATGAGCACCGCGACGACCGCGGCGGCATAGAACCAGGGATCGGTGATCAAGGGTCGTTGATTTTCCGGTCAACCACGAAGGACACGAAGAACCGTGTTCAGTGTTCAGTGTTCAGTGTTCAGTGTTCAGTGCATGATCTCCCGGTCTCCGTGGCGCAGGGTAGCTGCCGGCGGTCGCTGATCCGTGAAATCTCTTCGTGGTGGTTGCTTCGTGTCCTTCGTGCCTTCGTGGTGAATCCGGAAAGGCGGCCGCACACCCTGGCCGCCCTTCCGGTCCGTCGCGCCCTCAGGCGAAGAAGCGCCGCTCGGCCTCGGCCGGCATCGGGATGCCGGTGACCCGGGCCTTGCGCAGCAGATCCCAGAAGTAGCGGTAGGTGGCGCGGTCGTGGAGCTCGCCCTTGTACTGGATCGGGCCCCAGGAGACATCCTGGGCCGCCATCAGGATGTTGGCCGCGTCCTCCACCTCGCCGTAGTCGGGCTTCATGGCGTCCACGATGGGCTGGATCTGCGCCGGGTAGATGCTCCACATGCGCATGAAGCCGAACTCGTTGCGGGCGCGGGAGGCGTCCTGGTAGGTGGTGTAGGGGTTCTTGAGGTCCAGGGTCACGTTGTGGGCGGGCACCACGCCGTTGGCGAGCGCCGCGGCCACCACCTCGGCCTTGGCCCGCCGCAGCAGCTCGTGGTCGAACTGACCGGGGCTGCGCATGGCGGCGGCGGGAATGGCGCCATGGTGGCCGGAGACGAAGTCCATGAGGCCGAAATCGAGCACCTGCACCCAGGGGGTGGCGGCGATGGCCTGCACGTCGCGCAGCGCGCCGTGGGTCTCGATCAGCGCGTGCAGCGGGATTTCGCGCTTGATGCCGTTGCGGGCGGCCACCGCCTGGATGTACTCCACCATCTCGCGCAGGTGGTTGACGTCGGTGGTCTTGGGGATGGTGATGTAGGCGGTCACCTCGCCGAGCCCCTCCACCAGGATGTCCACGTCCTGCTTCCAGGCCGGGTGGCTGTAGTCGTGGATGCGCACGCCGGCCATCCTGAACTTGTTCCCGGCGCTGTTCTGCACCTGCACGATCATCTCGGCATGCTCGCGCTCCTTGCCCGCCGGGGCGCCGTCCTCGCAGTCGCAGGTGATGTCGAAGATGGGTCCGAGCTTCTCCTGCAGGGCCAGCGCCTTCTGGATCAGCTTCTCACTGCCGGCGAAGTGCTCGCAGGCGGCGATGATGGGAAAGGGCTTCTCGCCGCCGAACAGGGCCTCACTGGGGTGTACCGCTTCGGTCATGATACGTGTCTCCTCCGCTCCGGGGGTTGCTCCCGGAATATCGATCCGAGCCGGCGCCACCGTCCCCTCGCGGGCGGTGGCGCCGGTGCCGGCAGGCTGAACGGTTTGATGCATAGCACAAAAAACCGGCTCAATGGAAGTCCCGCCGCGACTTTCCCGTGCCCCCGGGCGGGCCATCGCCTGCTCCGGGCCACACATATAACCAGTTGTTAATATTTCAATTAACCGACCGCCCAGCGCTTACGCTTGCATCCGGGAGGGCGTTGGTCAATGATAACCGCTCCGCTGTTGCGATGCAGCATTTTCTTGACTACCATCCTCAGCTATCGAGGCAGGCAGGTGGGCGGCCTCCCCCGCGAACAACAACGACAGGGGCGGAGGAACAGCGTACCGCCTACACTGATGCGACACAGGGGAAGAATACGATGTACCAGACGGCGTACCTCACCGACGTGACCGACGAGGCCGTTCTGGGCGATTTCTGGCCGGGCATACAGCTCTACTACCCGCCGGTGAAGTACTCCCCGGCGGCAGGCGTCTACGAGGACCTCGAGACGGCCTCGCAGCGCATGAAGAAGCATGCCCACGCCACCAACGCCCACACGCTGCTGTTCGACCTGGAGGACGGCTGCCGGCAGAAGGCGCTGAGCCGCGAGCTGCTGCGCCAGGAGCTGCCGCAGTTCCCGCGCTCGGACGTGCAGATCGCCGTGCGCATCAACCCGTTCCGCACCGACGAGTACGAGAAGGACCTGGCCATGGTCCGCGATCTCGCCGATCACGTCGACGTGATCGTGCTGGCCAAGGCGGGCGAGGCCTACGGGGCCGCCGAGATCCGCGATCTCTCGGCCTGGCTCGAGGGCGTGAACAGCCGCATCACCATCCAACCCATCATCGAGCACCCCAAGTCGCTCAAGCTGGCCCCGGAGCTGATGCAGTACAGCACGGTGAAACACGTGGTGTTCGGCATCCACGACTTCTCCAAGGCCATGGCCATCCACATCACCCCGGAGGGCTGGACCCAGGAGCTGAAGACCTACCTGGACCTGCTGCTGTTCGAGGCGCGCATCCAGGGCAAGGGGGTAATCGGGGGCGTGGAGGTGCTCATCAACGAGACTCCCATGCCGGAGGATTTCGTGGAGATTCACGACGTGCGCCGCTGGCTCGACCTCCACGGCGAGACCGAGTCCCACGTGGTCTACCGCCACGCCTGCCACGAGGCGGCCATGGGGCTCACCGGCAAGCAGGTGATCCACCCCAACCACATCCACCTGTGCAAGGTGGCCTTCACCCCCGCGCCCAGCCAGGTCCAGCGCAACATCTCCATCCTGCGCGCGGCGGTGGAAGCCGACGCCCTGCTCGGCGGCGCCATTCGCTTCGAGGGCGAGATGCTCGACCCGCCCATGTTCGGCAAGGCCCTGCAGGGGCTGCTGCGGGCCCGGGCCCTGCGCGCGCTCAGCCAGGAGGACACCCAGTTCGCCCTGGACATCCTGAAGCAGCTGCCGATGCAGGTCATCCGGGAAAACTGGCCATACGGGACACTGCTCTGATGACGACCATGAACAGACCGCAATTCGAAGAGTGGACCTGGGAGGTCCCCGAGTACTTCAACATCGGCGTGGCCTGCAGCGACCGCCACCTGGGCACGCCGACGGAGTCCGCCACGGCGATGATCGTGGAGGACGACCAGCTCGGCACCGGCACCTGCACCTTCCGGGAGCTCGCCGCCGCCACCTCGCGCTTCGCCCAGCTGCTGCGCAATCTCGGCGTGGAGACCGGCGAGCGGGTGCTGATCCGGCTGCCCAACTCGCTGGCCTACCCCACCGCCTTCCTCGGCGCCATGAAGCGCGGCGCCATCGCCGTGCCCACCTCCACCCTGCTGGTGGCCGAGGAGGTGCAGTACCTGGCGGAGGATTCCGGCGCCGCGGTGCTGGTGACCCACAAGACCATGTGGCCCTCGCTGCGGGATAAGCTGGAGGACGCCGGCAGCCTGCGCCACGTGATCCTGTCCGGCCCGGGCGAGATGCCCGTCAGCGACCGCCTGGCGCTCCATGACCTGGACGCCGGACTGGCCGCCATCGACCGCTGGGAGCCGCCCCACGCCTCCCGCGCCGATGATCCCGCCTACCTGGTCTACACCTCCGGCACCACCGGCCACCCGAAGGGGGTGCTGCACGCCCACCGCGCCCTCATCGGCCGCCTGCCCGCCAGCCGCTACTGGTTCGACTTCCGGGACGGCGACCGCATCATGCACTCGGGCAAGTTCAACTGGACCTACGTGCTCGGCTCGGGCCTGATGGACCCCCTCTACCACGGCATGACCGTCATCGTGCACGAGGGGAAGAACGACGCCCATACCTGGCCGCGGCTGATCAGGAAGCACGGCTGCACCATCTTCATCGGCGTGCCCACCATCTACCGCCAGATCATCCAGAAGACCGACTACTCGAAGGCCGACGTGCCGACGCTGCGCCACTGCATGAGCGCCGGCGAGCACCTCTCCGACGAGATGCTGCTGGCCTGGCGCGAGCGCTTCGGGATGGATGTCTACGAGGCCATCGGCATGTCGGAGATCTCCTACTACATCTCCCAGAACAAGGGCATGCCCATCCGCCCCGGCGCGGCGGGCTTTCCGCAGCCGGGCCACGACGTGCGCCTGCTGGACGCGGAGTTCAACGAGGTGCCCCAGGGCGAGGAGGGCATGATCGCCATCCGCGAGACCGACCCGGGGCTGTTCATCGAGTACTGGAACCTGCCCGGGGAGACCGCCAAGGTGCGCCGCAACGGCTGGTTCCTGACCGGCGACTACGCGCGCCTGGACGAGGACGGCTACATCTGGTTCCTGGGCCGCCGCGACGACATCATCAACACCTTCGGCTTCCGCGTCTCGCCCCACGAGGTGGAGCGGGTGATGAAGACCCACCCCCAGGTGGCCGACTGCGTGGCCATCGGCCAGGACATCGGGCGTGACAAGACCCTGGTGGCGGCCTGCGTGATCCTCGCCCCCGGGGCGAAGGTGGACGCCGAGGCGCTGCTGGCCTTCGGCGAGCAGCACCTGGCAGGCTACAAGCGCCCCAAGCTGGTGCACATCCTCGAGGACTACCCGCGCACCAAGAACGGCAAGGTGATCCGCGGCAAGCTCAAGCAGATGCTCGAGGCGCGGACGGCGGAGAGCGCAAGATGAGCCCCCTGAACCCCAACTTCCCGAAAGTCCGCCCGCGCCGGACCATGCTCTACGTCTCCGGCGACAACCCGCGGCACCTGGAGAAGTCCCGCGAGCTGCCCGCCGACGCCCTGGTGTTCGACCTGCACGAGTCGACCGCCATGGAGCACAAGGCCCGTGCCCGCGACAACGTGGTGGCGGCCGTGGCGGCCGGCAACTTCATCGGCCAGGAGCTGGTGGTGCGCCCCAACCCGCTCAACAGCGAGCGGCTGGCCGAGGATCTCGACGCCATCGCCGCACTGCCCATCGACGCGGTGCTGTTCTCCGGCATCAACACCCGCGCCGACATGCTCAAGGCGGTGGCCATGCTCGACGCCGCCGGCGGCGAGCGGCTGCCGGTGATGATCATGGTGGAGTCGCCGCTGGCGGTGATGCACCTGGAGGAGATACTGACCGCCACCCGGCGCCTGTCCTGCGTGGTGGTGAGCACGGCCAACCTGTGCAACGGCCTGCGCATCAACGTCACGCCCGATCGCACCGGCCTGCTCACCATCCTCTCGCTGGTGGTGCTCGCGGCCCGGGCCCACAACGTCGGGGTCATCGACGGGGCGCACGTGGAGGTCAACGACGCCAAGGGCTGCGAGTTCGCCTGCCGCCAGGCGCGCGATCTGGGCTTCGACGGCAAGGCCGTCATCCACCCCGTGCAGCTGCCCTACACCAACGACACCTTCACCCCCAAGCCGAAGGAGGTGGAGAAGAAGCGCGCCATCATCACGGCCATGCAGGACGCCGAGGCCGAGGGGCGCCCCTATGCCGTGCTCGACGGCCGGCTGCTGCAGCCGGTGGAGCTCGAAGCCGCCCAGCGCTGCATCGCCATGTTCGAGGCCATCGAGGAGCGGGAGCAGGCCTTCAACCTCTGCCCGGGCATCTACTGCTCCACCCAGCAGGGCTGAGCCGGATCGCGCGCCACGGGGAAGGCCCCGCCCCGACGGGCTGCGCGGCCGCCCCCGATGGCTGATACACCCGCCGGCGCCGTCACGCCGGCCGGGGCCGAGAGACGAGGGAACCACATGTCGAAACAGTTCCAGGGCAATTTCTTCGAGGACTTCCGGCTCGGCCAGACGCTGAGGCACGGCACGCCGCGCACGATCACCGACGGGGACGCGGCGCTCTACATCGCGCTCACCGGCAGCCGCTTCCTGCTCCACTGCGCGACCCCGGCCGCCCACGCCATGGGCCTGCGCGAGAAGAACGTGGACGACCTGCTGGCCTTCCACGTGGCCTTCGGCAAGACCGTGCCCGAGGTCTCCCTCAACGCCGTGGCCAACCTCGGCTATGCCGACGTGCGCTTCCTGCGCCCGGTCTACGTGGGCGACACCCTCAGCGCCGAGAGCACCGTCATCGGCCTGAAGGAGAACTCCAGCGGCAGGAACGGCAACGTCTACGTGCGCTCCACCGCCTGCAACCAGTACGGCGAGGAGGTGCTCTCCTGGATCCGCTGGGTGATGGTGCACAAGAGGGATCCGGCCAGCCCGGCACCGGAGACGGTGCTGCCGGAGCTGCCCGATCACGTGAGCGTGGATCGCCTGCCGATCCCCGCGGGGCTGGACGCCGCCGACTTCGACACCACCCTCACCGCCTCCCCCCACCTGTGGGAGGACTACGGCGTGGGCGAGCGCATCGACCACATCAACGGCATGACCGTGGACGAGTCGGACCACACGCTGGCCACCAAGCTCTACCAGAACAACGCCCGGGTCCACTTCGAGGCGCACATGATGAGCGGCTCGCGCTTCGGCCGGCGGCTCATGTACGGCGGCCACGTCATCTCCGTGTGCCGGGCGCTCTCCTACAACGGCCTGGCCAACGCCATCGGCATCGCCGCCATCAACGGCGGCGCCCACTGCAACCCGAGCTTCGCCGGCGACACCTTCTACGCCTGGAGCGAAATCGCCGACAAGTGGGAGCTCCCGGGGCGCGCCGACCTGGGCGCCCTGCGCGTGCGCACCTACGGGGTCAAGAACATGGACACCCGCGAGCTCGGCTCGCCGAAGGTTGAGGTCGAGGGGAAGAGCCGCTACCACGAAAGCGTGGTGCTGGACCTGGACTACACTGTGCTGATGCCGCGCCGCGGCTGAATCTCCGGGCGCCGGTCCCGGGGCGCATCCGGCGCCCGCCCCGGCCGCAACGACCGCGGGCGGGGAGCGTCACAACACGGTCGCCGTGATGCGCTAAGCTGTGTGACGGTTTCAAGGGCCTTCCACGGGCCGGGAAACACCCGACCGCGGCACCCGCTCCCGAATACCGGACAACACCGTCGCCTGGCACTCTTCCCGGCGGAACCGAACGATTTTCCAGCGAGGTCCTATGCTGCACAGCCTGTATATCGCCGGGGCGGAGCCCGGCAGTGGCAAGTCCATCGTGGTCCTGGGGATGATGGAGAACCTCACCGCCACGGTGGAACGGGTCGGATTCTTCCGCCCCATCATCCCCCGCGACGGCGTGCACGATCCCCTCCTCCACCTGGTCAGCGGCCGCTACGAGCTGCCCGCGGGCGCGGAGGCGCTCTATGGCTGCACCGAGGATGTCGCCCGCCACTACCTGACCCACGGCGACTACGACGGCCTGCTGAAGCTCATCCTGCACAAGTACAAGGCGCTGGAGGAGTGCTGCGACCTGGTGGTCTGCGCCGGCACCGACTACTCCCGCGTCACCTCGGCCCTGGAGCTGGATTTCAACGCCGACCTGGCCAACAACTTCGGCTGCCTGCTGATGCCGGTCATCAAGGGCTTCGAGCGCAACGGCGAGGAGATAGCCGATGCCGTGCAGGTGCTGGAGGAGACCCTGGAGGACCGCGGCTGCGAACTGCTCGCCACCGTGGTCAACCGCGTGGACCCCGGCCGCATCGAAACGGTCTGCGGGCACCTGAAGCAGACCCTGAAGAGCGGAATTCCCTGCTTCCTGCTGCCCGAGCACCCCTCGCTGGAGAAGCCCACCGTGGGCGAAATCGCCCGCACCCTCGACGCCCGGGTGCTCACCGGCGACGCCGACGCCCTGAACCACGAGGTGCTCGCCTACAAGGTGGCGGCGATGGAAGTGCCCGACTTCCTCGACTACGTGGAGGAGGGCAGCCTCATCATCACCCCCGGCGACCGCTCCGACATCATCCTCGGCTCCATCACCGCCGACGTCTCCAGCAACTACCCGAAGATCGCCGGGCTGCTGCTGAGCGGCGGGCAGGTGCCGGCCCCCCAGGTGCAGCGGCTGCTGGGGGGGCTCAACCACAACGCCATCGCCCTGCTCAGCGTCACCACCGACACCTTCACCACGGCGCTCAACGTCTCCGCCGTGGAGGGCACCATCCTCCCCGGCGACAACCGCAAGATCGCCGCCGCGCTCGGCATCTTCGAGAAGAACGTGGATCTCGGCGTGCTGCAGCAGCGCATCTCCGCCGACCACACCCGGCGCATCACGCCGCTGGTGTTCGAGTACGAGCTTATCCAGCGCGCCCGCTCGAGACGCATGCACATCGTCCTGCCCGAGGGCACCGACGAGCGCGTCCTGCGGGCGGCGGAGATCCTGCAGCTGCGCGGGGTCTGCGAGCTCACCCTGCTGGGCGACCCGGGGAAGATCGGCCAGCGCGTCGCCACCCTCGGCCTGAAGCTCGAGGGGGTGAACATCGTCGATCCCCAGACCTCCGACCGCCGCCCCGCCTACGCCCAGGCCTACTACGAGCTGCGCCGGCACAAGGGCATCTCCAAGGAGCTGGCCTTCGACACCCTGGCCGACGTGAGCTACTTCGGCACCCTGATGGTGGCCCACGGCGACGCCGACGGCATGGTCTCCGGCGCGGCCCATACCACCCAGCACACCATCCGCCCGGCCTTCGAGGTGATCCGCACCGTGCCCGGCACCTCGCTGGTCTCCAGCGTCTTCTTCATGTGCCTGGAGGACCGGGTGCTGGTCTACGGCGACTGCGCGGTGAATCCCAACCCCAACGCCGAGCAGCTCGCCGACATCGCCGTCAGCTCCGCCAACACCGCGGCCATGTTCGGCATCGAGCCGCGGGTGGCGATGCTCTCCTACTCCACCGGCGAGTCGGGCAAGGGCGCCGACGTGGAGAAGGTGCGCGAGGCGGTCGCCATCGCCCACAGCCGCCGCCCCGACCTGATGCTGGAGGGGCCCATCCAGTACGACGCCGCCGTCGACGCCGGCGTGGCCCGCTCCAAGCTGCCCGACAGCCGGGTGGCCGGCCACGCCACGGTGTTCGTCTTCCCCGATCTGAACACCGGCAACAACACCTACAAGGCGGTGCAGCGCTCCGCCGGGGCGGTGGCCATCGGGCCGGTCCTGCAGGGGCTGAACAAGCCGGTGAACGATCTCAGCCGCGGCTGCACCGTGACCGACATCGTCAACACCGTGGCCATCACCTGCATCCAGGCCCAGGCCAGCGGAGGCGAACGATGAGAATCCTGGTCCTCAACTCCGGCTCCTCCTCCATCAAGTACCGGCTGTTCCGGATGGAGGACGAGGCCCAGCTGGCCGAGGGCCACGTGGACCGCATCGGCGAGCCCGAGGGGCTGCTGGTGCACCGCGCCGAGGGCGCCGAGCCGGTGCGCGAGACCCGCCCGGTGCGCGACCATGGCGAGGGGCTGCGGGACATCCTCGCCGCCCTGGTGGCCAACGGGGCGCTGGCCGACACCGCCGACCTGGGCGCCATCGGCCACCGCGTGGTCCACGGCGGCGAGGAGTTCACCACGGCGGTGCGGGTGGACGAGGCCGTGATGCGCACCATTAGCGAGCTGGTGCCCCTGGCGCCGCTGCACAATCCGCCCAACCTGCACGGCATCGAGGAGGCGCGCCGCGCCTTCCCCGCCACGCCCCAGGTGGCCGTGTTCGACACCGCCTTCCACCAGAGCATCCCGCCCCACGCCTACCACTACGCCCTGCCCCGCAGCGCCTACACCGATCACCACGTGCGCCGCTACGGCTTCCACGGCACCTCCCACCGCTACGTGGCCCGGCGCGCCGCGCAGCACCTGGGCCGCCCGCTGGAGGCGCTGAACCTGATCACCCTGCACCTGGGCAACGGCGCCAGCGCCACGGCCATCGCCGCGGGGCGCAGCGTGGACACCTCCATGGGCATGACCCCGCTGGAGGGGCTGGTGATGGGCACCCGCAGCGGCGACGTGGACCCGGCGGTGAACTTCTACCTGCAGCGCGCCACCGGCATGAGCCCGGCGGAGATGGAGAACGTGCTCATCCGCGAGAGCGGCCTGAAGGGGCTGTGCGGGGCGAACGACATGCGCGAGGTGCACCGCCTCGCCGCGGCCGGCTACGCCGACGCCCGGCTGGCGCTGGAGGTCTTCTGCTACCGCATCCGCAAGTACCTGGGCGCCTACTACGCCGTGCTCGGGCGGGTGGACGCGGTCGTCTTCACCGGCGGCATCGGCGAGAACGATCACACGGTGCGCAGCTGCAGCTGCGGCGGCCTGGAGCGGCTCGGCATCCGCCTCGACCCGGAGCGCAATGCCGCCCCCTGCCGCGACGTGCTGGAGGTCTCCGCTGCCAACAGCGAGGTGAAGGTGTTCGCCATCCGCACCAACGAGGAGCTGGAAATCGCCCGCCAGACCCTGGTCTGCCTCGGGCAGAGCTAGCTCCATCGCCCCATCCCTTCCTCCCGGCCGTCCTGCCTGCCACGGCCTCCCCGAAGTGCGGGTCGTGGCGGTGGCCTGTCGGTCACCCGTGCCGGTACAGGGTCGGCTACTATGGTGGAGAACTCACCCGCAACACCGAGGAGATGCCGATGAGCGATGCGTTGAACTACCTGGTCAAGGCCCGGCCCGAGGCCATGGGCGCCTACTTCAAGTTCCTCAAGGGGGCCGGCGACCACCTGGACGTGAGGACCCGCGACCTCATCTCGGTCATCACCAAGGTGGCGGTGCAGACCGAGGGGGGCTTCCGGCAGTACCTCACCCGGGCGCTGCGCAACGGCGCCAGCCCCGACGAGGTGATCGACGCCCTGCTCATGGCCTTCCCCGTGCTGGGGCTGGCCAGGATCGTCTGGGCCGCCGATATCCTGCTGGAGATGGATATCCCCGAGTTCCGCCCCGAGAACCTGGGGGTGGAGCCCTCCTGGCACGACATCGCGCCCATGGCGGCGGTGACGGACGGCGAGGTCACCTTCCACGAGGCCGACGGGCGCCACCTGTTCGTCTGGCGCGACGGCGAGGAGCTGCGGGTCTACGACAGCCGCTGCCCGCACCAGGTCACGGACATCCCCCACCTGGCCCTGGAAGGCCGCCGCCTCACCTGCCCCAGGCACCACTGGGCCTTCGACATCGAAACCGGCGAGTGCGTGGCCGTCGGCAACCGGCCCCTGCGCAGGTTCAAGCACCAGGTGGTTGAGGGGCGGCTGCACGGCTGGTGGTGACCCGAGGCAACCGGGCGGCGGGAGCGGAAAGATGCTTTAATAACTTATAAAACCGCTAAGGAATAAGAGGACGAAGATGGATGCTTTCTCCTCCGGCACCTCGTCCACACTGCTGGTGGTGGATGACGTCCCCCAGAACCTGAGCATCATGGGAGATCTGCTGCAGAACGCGGGCTACCGTGTGCGGGTAGCGAACTCGGGCCGCAGCGCGCTGCGGTATGCCGCCCTGGAGCCCGTTCCCGATCTCATCCTGCTGGACGTCATGATGCCGGAGATGGATGGCTACGCGGTCCTGGAGCAGCTGCGCCGGGAGCCGCTCACCCGGGACATCCCGATCATCTTTCTCACCGCCCTGAACGATGCCCGCGACGAGGAGCACGGCCTCGGGCTCGGGGCGGCCGACTACATCACCAAGCCCATCCAGCCGACCGTGGTGCTGGCCCGGGTCCGCACCCAGCTGCAGGCCAAGCTGGCGCGGGACTGGCTGCACGACCAGAACGCCGCCCTCGAAGCCGAGGTGGCACGGCGCATGGCCGAGAACGAGCTGATCCAGACGGTCGGCATCCGGGCCCTGGCCCACCTGGCCGAGATCCGCGACACGGAGACCGGCAACCACATCCTGCGCACCCAGGGCTACGTCCAGGCCCTCGCCACGCGGCTGCGGACCCATCCCCGCTTCGCCGCCGCCCTCACCGACCACGCCATCAGGCTGCTGGCCCGTTCCGCCCCGCTCCACGACATCGGCAAGGTGGGCATCCCCGACGCCATCCTGCTGAAACCCGGCCCCCTCACCCCGGATGAGTGGACCGTCATGAAAACCCACGCCGAGCTCGGGGCCCGGGCCATCGAACATGCCGAGCGGGACATCGACCAGCCGGTGGAATTCCTCTCCCTGGCCAAGGAGATCGCCCACTGGCACCACGAGCGCTGGGACGGCACCGGCTACCCGGATGGCCTGGCCGGCGACGCCATACCCCTCTCCGCCCGGCTCATGGCCCTGGCCGATGTCTTCGACGCCCTCATCTCGCCCCGGGTCTACAAACCGCCGATACCCTTCGCCGAGGCCCGCGGGATCATCGTGGACGGACGCGGCCTGCACTTCGACCCGGACGTGGTGGACGCATTTCTCGCCATCTACGACGAGTTCGTCGCCATCGCCGCCCGCTACAGCGACAACGGCTGAACCCGGGTGATCGTCGCCCGCGGAGTCAACTGCCCATAGTCAACTGCCCATGAAGAACCAGCCCCCGATCCCGCCACCCGACCCGCCGTCGCCGCACACCCCGTTCCGCATCCTGACGGTCGTCCTGCTCTACGCCATCTTCGCCGCCCTGTGGATTCTGCTCTCCGACAAGGCGCTGGAGTGGGCCTTAGGCGCTCCGGGCCCGGTCACCCTCGTCAGCACCCTCAAGGGCTGGCTGTTCGTTCTCGTCACCTCGCTGCTGCTGTACGGACTGATGCGGCGCCTCCTGGGACCCGCCGCGGCGGCTGACCGGCAGCGGGAGAGCCTGCGGCCCCAGCGCCTGCCCCTGGCACTGATATTCGCCTCCATCGCCTTCCTGACGGCGGGCAGCATCACCCTCTCGTTCAATCAACAGAAACATGCCGAGCTGGCCCGGCTGCAGGCGATCGCCGACCTCAAGACGCGCCAGATCGGGGACTGGCTGCAGGAACGGTTCGCCGATGCGAACATCCTGCACGGCAGCCGGATCTATTCCGATCTCTACCAGCGCTGGCGCACGGATGACGACACCAGCAGCCGCGACCTGCTGCTGAGCCGGCTCACGAGCTACAGCAGGCTGAACGGCTTCGGAGATGTCCTGCTGCTGGACCCGCAGGCCGAGCCGCTGTGGGACTCGGGGGGCGGAACGCTGGCCATCGGGCCGATCCTGCGCACCGCCGCCCTCGATGCCATCGACGCCAACCGGCTCCGCCTCCTGGGTCCCTACCGGGACGGGACCGGTCGCGTGCACCTGGATTTCGTTGTCCCCCTGCCGGCGGTGGCTGGACAGCCCGGACCCATCATCGTTCTCCACGCCAACCCGGGGGACTACCTGTACCCGCTCCTGCAGCGCTGGCCCGTCCCCAGCACCACCGCCGAGACCCTGCTGTTCCGGCGGGACGGTGACGATGTGCTGTTCCTGAACGAATTGCGCCACCAGCAGGACACCGCGGCGAAGCTGCGGGTATCGGTCAAGAAGAAGAGGCTGCTGGCCGCCCAGGCGTTGCGGGGGGATGTCAGCCTGGGCAGCCTGGTGGAGGGCGTGGACTACCGGGGCGAGCCGGGCATGGGCGTGGTCCGGGGCATTCCCGGGACCGACTGGTACCTGGTGGCCAAGATCGACCGCGCAGAGCTCTACGCCGGGATGGAGCGGGAGCTGTTCTGGACGGGACTGGCTGGGCTCCTGGCCCTGTTCGCCGCGGCGGTCGGCGCCTTTCTCTTCCGCGAGCACCAGGCGCTCGCCCTCTCCCTGCGGGAGCGCGAAGCCCAGCGGGAGAAGCTGCGCGCCCTGGAGCTGCTCGAATCCATCGCCTCGGGCTCCACCGACGCCATCTTCGCCAAGGATAGCGACGGGCGCTACATTCTCTACAACCGCGCGGCGGAAGAGGTTGCCGGGAAGCCACGGGAGCAGGCCCTCGGCCACAGAGACACGGATCTGTTTCCGGCCGGGCAGGCCGCGCGGATCATCGCTCAGGATCGGGAGGTGCTCACGGGCGGCCAGCCGGTCACCATCGAAGAAACCCTGACCACGGTGTCGGGCGAGGCCACCTTCCTGACCACCAAGGGACCGCTCCACGACGAGGCCGGCAACACCATCGGCCTGTTCGGCATCGCCCGCAACATCACGGAGCGCAAGCGGTCCGAGGCCTTCCTGCAGCGGGCCAACCGGGCGTTACGCACCCTCAGCGAATGCAACCAGGCCCTGGTCCGGGCTGAGAACGAGGAGGAGTTGCTCCACGCCACCTGTCGCATCGTCGTGGACTACGGCGGCTACCGCATGGCCTGGGTCGGCCTTGCGAAGACCGACCCGGAACGCACCGTACAGCCGGTCGCGGAGGCCGGCCAAGTGGGCGACTACCTCAAGTCGATCCATGTTTCCTGGGGCGACAACGAGAGGGGCCATGGCCCGACGGGCACCGCTATCCGCGAACGGCGCCCGGTGGTCAACAGGGACGTCCGGTCGGAACCCGGCTTTGAACCGTGGCGCGAGGCCGCACGGCAGCATGGGTATCTCTCCACCATCGCCCTGCCCATCCTGCCCGATGAAAGCCAGTGCATCGGGGCCCTGAACATCTACGCCGTGGAACCGGATGCCTTTGATGCGGAGGAAGTGGAACTCCTCACCGAGCTTTCCAGCGACCTGGCCTACGGTATCCGCGCCCTGCGCGAGCGCAGGGCGCGGCAGGCGGCGGAGGCGGCGCTGCAGGAGTCCGCGACGCGGCTCCACCACCTGCTCGAGGCGAGTCCCACCATCACCTACTCCCTGCGCGTCGCCGACGGCGCGCTGGTCCCCGGCGAGGTGAGCGACAACATCGAGCGGATAACCGGCCACACGCCGGCTGCCGCGCTGCAACCGGGCTGGTGGCAGAACCATATCCACCCGGAGGATCTGACCGCCGCCATGGCGGCCCGCAACCGGCTGCTGGAACAGGGCCACCTGGTCCATGAATACCGGTTTGCCCGCGGCGACGGCCACTATATCTGGATCAACGACGAACTGCGCCTCATCAATGACGCATCGGGCCAGCCGGTGGAGGTGGTCGGGGCCTGGACCGACATCACCGCCCGGAAGCAGGCGACGGCGGAGCTGCGCCGGCAGGAGCGGCTGCTGTCGGAGTCCCAGCGCATCGGACACATCGGCAGCTGGGAGCTGGATCTGGATAGCGGCAAGATCCACTGGACGGAGGAGACCTACCGGATCCATGGCGTCACCCCGGAAGCTTTCGGAGACACCCTGGATGAATTCCTGGCGCTGATCCACCCCGAGGATCGGAGCGCCATGCAATCCTGGATTGACGCGCTGCTGGCGCAGGAGGCACCGGGGGACCTGGAGTTCCGCACCGTCCACCCCGATGGCGGAATCCGGGTCATCAACGGTCGCGGCGTGCTGGAATGCGATGCCATGGGCAGGCCGATCCGCGCCGCAGGGACGGCACAGGACATCACCGATCTCAAGCGCGCCCAGGAGTCGCTGGAACGGGAGCGCGGCTTTCTCAAGACCCTGGTCCAGACCCTGCCCGATCTCGTCTGGCTGAAGGACGCCAACGGCTTTTTCCTCGCCTGCAACCCCCGTTTCGAATCCTTCTACGGCGCCACGGAGGCGGAGATCGTCGGCAAGAGCGACTACGACTTCGTTGACCGGGAGCTGGCCGACTTCTTCCGCGCGAAGGACCGCGCCGCCATCGCGGCCGGCGCTCCCCTGGTCAACGAGGAGGAAGTCACCTTCGCCGACGGCCACCGGGAGCTGCTGGAGACCATCAAGACCCCCATGCACGACGGGCAGGGGCAGCTCATCGGCGTCCTGGGCATCGCCCGGGATATTTCCGCAGCCCGCCGGGTCCAGGAGGCATTGCGTCAGGAACGGGACCGCAATCAGTACTATCTCGATACCATGCAGACCCTCATGGTGGCCCTCGACGCGGAGGGCCGCATCACCATGATCAACCGCAAGAGCCGCGAGTTGCTGGGCTACAGCGAACAGGAGCTGCTGGGCCGCAACTGGTTCGAGACCTGCATGCCCCAGCCGTTGGGCATGGCAGAGATCTACCCCGAATTCCGCCAGTACATCGATGGCGCCCTCTGTCCGGCGGAGTACTTCGAAACCCGACTGCAGTGCCGCGACGGGACCCTGCGGCTGATCGCCTGGCACAACGCGCTTCTCACCGACGGGGAGGGCACCATCAGGGGCGTGCTCTACTCGGGCGAGGATTACACCGAGCGCCGGGCGGTGGAAGTGGCGCTGCGGGAGAAGGATGCCCTGCTGCGGGAGATGAGCGCCATCGCCCACATCGGCGCCTGGGAGTTCGATCCGGAGACCGGCAGCGGCACCTGGACCGACGAGGTTGCCCGGATTCACGAAACCGATCCGGGGCAGGAGACCAGCATCGACCGCGGGCTCGCATTCTTCCACGGCGAATGGCGGGAGACAATCGAAACGGCCATCCACGATGCCATCGGGTCGGGCACCCCCTACGACCTGGAGCTGGAACTGGTAACAGCCACCGGGAAGCGCAAGTGGGTCCGCACCATCGGCATCCCGGTCCGCCAGGACGGGCGTACCGTGAAGGTGCACGGCACCCTGCAGGACATCACCGGGCGCAAGCAGGCGGAGCTGGCCCTGCGGGAAAGCGAGGCGCAGATCCGCCTGCTGCTGGAATCCACCGCCGAGGCCATCTACGGGGTGGACCTGGAGGGTATCTGCACCTTCGTCAATCCCGCCTGCCTGCGGATGCTGGGCTATGACCGGGAGGAGGAACTGCTCGGTCGGGAAATCCATGAACTTATCCATCATTCCCATGCCGACGGTTCACCCTACCCGGCCCTGGAGTGCCGCGCCTACAACGCCTACCAGACCCGGGAGGGCGTGCACGTGGACGACGAGGTGTTCTGGCGCCGGGACGGCACCTCCCTACCGGTCGAATACTGGGCCTACCCCATCCATCGTGGTGGCGATGTGGTGGGTGCCGTCGTCGCCTGGCTCGACATCAGCGAGCGCCGCCAGGCCGAGGAGCAGCTGCGCAAGCTCTCCCTGGCCGTGGAGCAGAGTCCGGAGAGCATCGTCATTACCAACCTCGACGCGGAGATCGAGTACGTCAACGAGGCTTTCATCCGTACCACGGGCTACAGCCGCGCGGAGGTGCTGGGCGAGAATCCCCGCATCCTCCACTCGGACAGGACACCGCGGCCGACATACGAGGGGCTCTGGGAGGCGCTGACCCATGGCCGCACCTGGAAGGGGGAGTTCCTCAACCGGCGCAAGGACGGGAGCGAATACGTGGAGTTCGCCATCATCACGCCCATCCGGCAGCCGGACGGGCGCATCACCCACTACGTGGCGGTGAAGGAGGACATCACCGAGAAGAAGCGCATCGGGGAGGAGCTGGATCGACACCGCCACCACCTGGAAGAGCTGGTGGCGACCCGCACCGCCGAGCTGGCCGAGGCCAAGGAGGCGGCGGAGACCGCCAACCGGGCCAAGAGCGCGTTCCTGGCCAACATGAGCCACGAGATCCGCACACCCATGAACGCCATCATCGGGCTCACCCACCTGATGCAGGGCCGTGTCGCGGAACCCGAGCAGGCAGCACGGCTGAGGAAGATCGACACCGCCGCCGGCCACCTGCTCTCCATCATCAACGACATCCTCGATCTCTCCAAGATCGAGGCCGGCCGGCTGGAGCTGGAACAGACCGATTTCGCCCTCGGGACCGTACTGGATCATGTCCGTTCGCTCATCGCCGAACCGGCCCGGAGCAAGGGACTGACCATCGTGGTTGATACCGACGCCGCCCCGCTCTGGCTGCGGGGCGACCCCACCCGGCTGCGCCAGGCCCTGCTCAACTTTGCCGGCAACGCCGTCAAGTTCACCGAGCGGGGAACGATCACGCTGCGCGCGCGCCTCCTGGAGGAGACCGGAGGGCGGTTCCTGCTGCGCTTCGAGGTGCAGGACACGGGAATCGGCATTCCCGCAGAAAACCTGGCGCGTCTGTTCGAGCCCTTCGAACAGGCTGACGCCTCGACGACGCGCAGGTATGGCGGGACTGGGCTGGGGCTGGCCATTACCCGTCGCCTGGCGGAGATGATGGGAGGTGAAGTAGGCGCAAAGAGCAAGCCGGGACATGGCAGTACTTTCTGGTTCACCGCCCGGTTCAACCAGGGCCGTGCGGTCGGCACGACCCTGTCGCCCACCCCCGGGGACGATGTCGAGAACTTGCTGCGCCGTCACCACGCCGGTGCCCGCCTGCTGCTGGCGGAAGACAACGCCATCAACCGGGAGGTGGCCCTGGAACTCCTGCACGACGCGGGCCTGGCCGTCGAGACGGCGGCAAACGGCATGGAAGCCGTGGCCCGGGTCCGATCCAACAACTATGACCTGGTCCTGATGGACATGCAGATGCCCGAGATGAACGGCCTGGAGGCCACCCGGACCATCCGGGCCCTGCCGGGACGGGAAACGCTCCCCATCCTTGCTCTGACCGCCAACGTTTTCAACGAGGACCGCCAGGCCTGCCTGGAAGCGGGAATGAACGACTTCATCGCCAAGCCGGTGGACCCCGGCACCCTCTACGCGGTCCTGCTCAAGTGGCTACCGGCCGCCGCGGGGGCCGTCGGCACAAGGGAACCCGAGGACACTGCCACGACTGATCCCGGGGAGCGCCTGAGCCGGATACCCGGCCTCGATTCCGCGCGCGGGCTGGCCCTGGTCGGCGGGAAGATGGAAAAATACGCCCGCTTGCTGGCCATGTTCGCCGACAGCCACCACGGGGATATCGGGCACCTCTCCGATCGGCTCGCGGCCAACGACCTGGCCGGCGTGGAGCAGCTCGCCCACGCCCTGAAAGGCTCCGCCGGCAACCTCGGCGCCATGGGCGTCTACTCAGCGGCCGAAGCGCTCCAGACGGCAATCCGCCAGGGGGCGGGGCGGGATGAGGCTCATCGCCGGCACGCCATCCTCGCCACCGAGCTGTCGGCCCTGATCGAATCCATCCGGAGCCAGTTGCCCGCGACACCACCCCCCACGATGGCGGCTGATCCCACGCATCTGGGCAAGGTTCTCCGGAAGTTGGCCAGGCTGCTGGAGACAGGCGACCTGGACGCCGGCAACCTGGCGCAGGAGGAGTCCGCTCTCCTGCGTGCCGGACTCGGCGCCACGGGCGATGACCTGCTGACCCGCATCGAGCTTTTCGACTACGAGGGCGCCTTCGAACTGCTCCAGACGCTCCAGGAGAGTGATGAAGCTGACGGCTGAGCGCGATGCAGCGGGGCATCAACGACCGCAACACCCCCCAGCAACCGGCGCCACCAGCCCCGCCCGCTCCCGCGGCGGTGAACCGTCCCGGTGCATAACCGGGCCCGTGCAGGCAAACTGTGCGGAATCAGAGCCGCTGACCAACCAGGGGAGCTTCGGATGCTGAGTTTCATTGGCAGGAACATCCTGACCGGACTGGTGACCATCCTGCCGGTCGCGCTGACCCTCTACCTCCTCTACTGGCTGGCGGTCACCGCCGAGTCGCTGCTGGGTGGCCTGATCCACCTGCTCCTGCCGGAGGCGCTCTATTGGCCCGGGATGGGCATCATCGCCGGGGTGGGCGTGCTGTTCGCCGTCGGGCTGCTGATGCACGCCTACGTGTTCCGGCAGCTGTTCGCCATGGGCGAGCAGCTTCTGTACCGGATGCCGCTGATCAAGTCCATCTACCGCTCCATCCGCGATTTCTTCGATTACTTCTCGCCCAGGGAGCAAAAGGAATTCCAGCAGGTCGTCGCGGTGACCATCGGCGACTCGGACATGGAACTCATCGGCTTCGTCACCCAGACGAGACCGGATCACCTGCCCGGGGATTTGCGGGGCGGTGACCGAATCATGGTCTACCTGCCCATGAGCTACATGATCGGCGGCTACGCCGTGCTGGTGCCCAGGAGCAGCGTCCGGCCGCTCGACATGAACATGGAGGAGGCCATGCGCTTCGCGCTGACGGCTGGGGTAACCGGCGCCGGCTCATCGAAAGGAGATAGAGAAAAATCCAAGGCCCGGTAGTGGACTGAACCGCTCTGCAGCATCAACCACACCAGCGACTCCCTGCGCCATGACGCCATCCCGGGCAGTTCGCCGACAGCGCGGGCGCCATCGTCCCGGCCCTGGCAGTGCAACAGGGTTACCTGAACAGGACATCACAGGTAATCCCCTGTCTCTCAAGGATCTCCCGCAATCTTCGGAGCGACTCCATCTGAATCTGTCGCACCCGCTCGCGGGTCAGGCCAATCGCTTTCCCCACCTCATCCAGGGTGGAGCTCTCGTATCCGCACAGACCATAGCGACGCTCCACCACTTCACGCTGCTTGTCGTTGAGCTCTGAAAGCCACTCCTCGACACCGGTTCGCATGTCTTCATTGAAAATGACGCCAATGGTATCGAATGGCGTATCGTCGGCTATCGAATCCAGCAGCGGTGTTTCCGAGTCGTTGCCACAGGTCGAGTCCAACGAAGTGACCTGCGTATCGAGCCGCAACATCCGCTCCACATCGATCGCAGGACGATCCAGGAGGCGTGCGATCTGTTCGGAATTGGGATCCTGCCCCATGACTTGAACCAGTTGTCGTGCCGCCCGCAGATAGACATTCAACTCCTTTACCACGTGGATCGGCAGTCGTATGGTGCGCGTCTGATTCATGATTCCACGCTCGATGGACTGCCGGATCCACCAGGTGGCGTAGGTGGAGAAGCGGAACCCTCGTTCGGGGTCGAACTTCTCAACAGCCCGCATCAGGCCAAGGTTCCCCTCCTCGACAAGGTCGAGCAGGTCCAGCCCGCGGTTCAGGTAGCGACGGGCTATTTTCACCACCAGTCGCAGATTACTCACTATCATGCGCCTGCGCGCATTCTCGTCACCGGCGAGGGCCTGGCGCGAGTAGCGGACCTCTTCCTCGGCGGTGAGAAGCGGCGAAAAGCCGATTTCGCTCAGGTACAGCTGGGTGGCGTCCAGACTTTCAGTGGATGCGTTACCGGACAGAAAATACTCCTCCCCTTGTTCCGGCATTCCTGTCCGACCGGCCGGGATACTGTCATGCCATTCATCATGTTCAATATCGGCAGTCACGTTGTTTTACCACGCGCACTTCCCTGGGACTCACGAATGCCCATGCCCCATTCATCAGCACTGCACCTGCATTCAATACGGCCACCTGCAGTAACCTGGACCAGGTATCCGGGCAGTTGGCACCGGGTACTCGATCTATTGATATCCTTCCTCAATGGTCTTCATCTTCCTGTAGTGGCGACCTATCTCATAGTCCGACCCGGAGAGGTGTCCAAGAAACCAGTGCTTCAGGGATTTGAGCGTCTCGCCACCAACAGGCTCCACTCCGCAGTTGCAGCTCCGCACCAGGATGGAAAGCTCTGCCGACAGCATCAGGTGTTCACGGCGATGCTCCGGCAACCCTTTGAATGCCAGCGCGAGCATAATCTCCTCTTCTGACTGGAAGTGGGCACGCGTTGCCTTGACAAGACGGTCCAGCAGGTGCGTGACCTCACGTTGCAAAGGATTACGCCCGTAGACACATTGCATGGCGGACAGTCGCGGGCAGGAATAGTACCGACCGGGTATCTCACCCTGCAGGTTGTTCATGTTCACAGCCTTATCGTAAAGGCGGTTCATGATTTCCGCGATCTCAAAATGCCAGCCATCAATCTCCGGTATGCCGATTATCAAGTTTTCCGGGATATCAATGAATTTATTCACCGGGAACTTTATTATGGAATCGGTGAACCACGTCCGATTTCCTGCATTGCCATGTCTGCCGCCGCGGCGATTCCCTATGCAACATGCAGTCACCGTGAACGCGGCGCAAGGCACGCCGGGATTCAGTGTCCGCCGGGACTGTTGCGCCTGTCTGCATCCAGTCCGGCCGGGCGGCAACGGCCTCTGCGTGCGGAGACATGCCGCCCCCGATTTGTGATCCGTACCTGCCGCAGTTCTGCCCGCAGCCGTTCCAGCCGTCTCTCCAGCAAGACACGCATCCTAATCTGGGAGGGTGAGCCGGAAGTACCTATCAATTCCAATACCGTCTCTGCACTGGCGATGAGCCGCTCAAGCTGCACGGCTCCACGCTGCGTGGTACGAGACTTGGCTATTTCGCGTTCTCCGCTTCCCATGCGATGCACTCCTTGAGGCGATACGTTTCTCCCGGCATCCCCTGCAGCCACCAGTTTTCCCCCGCCATGCGCGGCGTGGACGACAGATGACCATTCGGAAGGCATTGCCGGCATCAGGTATTGTGGAGAAACACCCCGGGCAAGCACATCGGGGATTCCCCCATTTTCATGAAGCTGCGGCGGTTCGGCGCCTGGCGCAACGGAGACGGAGCGGATTACGGTTTACACAGACCCACCGATATCCACTAAGATAGTCCCGGCGGCTGCCTGGACCAGGGAAGATGCAACCAAAGCAGATGTCCACTGTCGATAAAGACGACCGCCTGAAATTTCACCCGCTTCGATCCTCTCCCCGACACCAATGCGTATCTACCAGAGCATGGCCTGTTTGCACGCACCCGATGCAGGCACTTTCATGGAATATGACTTCACAATGAAGAAATCCGCATCCCGGTCGTCCCCAGGCCCATCCCGAATCCTGCTCATCGATGATCACCCCCTGGTCCGTGCCGGCCTAAGGGCTCTCATCGACCATGAACATGACTTGGCGGTGTGCGGTGAGGCGGCCGGTTCGGGGGAAGCCCTGAAGCTGGCGGACGACCTTGCTCCGGATGTGGCGATCGTGGACCTGTCCTTGACCGAGGGCAGCGGTCTGGAACTGATCAAGCGGCTGCACGCGCGACATCCGGCCACCCTGCTGCTGGTTTGCTCCATGCACGACGAATCGCTCTTCGCCGAGCGGGCACTGAAGGCGGGGGCACGTGGCTACATCAACAAGCAGGAGGCCACGAACAACGTCGTGGATGCCGTCCACCGGGTCCTGGAGGGGGGAATCTACCTGAGTGCCACCATGACCCAGCGCATGCGTCAAGCCGGTAATGCCGGCAGGCAGGCATCAGTCGGTGATCTGACCGATCGCGAACTTGAGGTGTTCGGCCTGATCGGGGAGGGTCTCGCCACTTCCCGGATCGCTGAACAACTCCATCTGAGCATCAAGACCGTGGAAAGTCACCGGGAAAAGATCAAGAAAAAGCTGAATCTCGCCACCGGCAGCGAGCTGGCTCGCTACGCGGTGCAGTGGACCCTCGAGCACGATTGAGACGCCCTGCCCGGGCGTCGCCGCCAGGCCAGGGAGCGGATCACCCACCGACCGCACTCGATCGCCCCAGGCGCCAATGTCATATATCCGAAACCGACCACAACCAACGCAAACCCGTGTCCGACAAACCGCCATTCTCCCCGCCTGTCACGACCGACCCGCACCAGCCGCCAGAGACGCTTCTGCGCATCCAGCACGAACTGCTGCTGGGATTGCACCAGGCGCACGACCTGTCGGAAAAACTCCGTCTGTGTCTTGATGCCGCATTAAACGCCGCAGGGATGGACCGCGGCGGCATCTACCTGATCGACGAGTCCGGTGGTCTGCGGCTGGAACGAGCCACCGAATCTTCCCAGGACTTCGCGCAGGCCGTCCATCGTTACCCTGTGGACACCGCCGTTGCGCGCCTGGCAATGGCCGGTATGCCGTTTTATGCACACCACGCGGAACTCGAGACCACTCTCTCTGAATCGGAACGGGGCGAGGCTCTGCGTGTGCTTGCGATAGTCCCGTTCCGGGACGAGCGGCGCGTCATCGGCTGCCTGAAAGTGACCTCTGGCCGGGTGGACGAGGTGCCCATGCCCGCCCGCCTGGCATTGGAGGCCGTTGCCTCGGTAGTGGGGCTGCTTTTCTCCCGTGCCCGGGCAGACGAGGTGCTGCGCAAGTTCTCACGCGTGATTGAGCAGACCGCCAGCACCGTAATCATCACCGGCACCGAGGGTGTCATCGAGTATGTCAATCCACGTTTTTCCGAGACTACCGGCTATTCGGCAGCCGAGGTAATCGGCAGGCGCCCCAGCCTGCTCAGATCCGGATACACCTCGCCGGAGGAGTACCGCCAGCTGTGGCACACCATCAAGGGTGGCGATGTCTGGCACGGTGAATTCCACAACCGACGCAAGGATGGTTCGCTGTATTGGGAAGCGGCAACCATCTCGCCGATACGTGACGAGCAAGGACTGATAACACACTTCGTCGGGATCAAGGACGACATCACCGATCGCAAACTGGCCGAGGCGGCCCTGAAAGAGAGTGAATCCTTGCTCAAGCAGGCTCAGCACCTGGCCCGAATCGGAAACTGGAGATGGGATTTTCGTACCGACGCACTCATCTGGTCGCAGGAGCTGTATCGCATCTTCGGTCGCGATCCGGCACTGCCCCCGGCCAACCACACCGAGCTGATGCAGTACTTCACCGCGGAGAGCCGGGCCCGGCTCTCCGCTGCCGTGGACAGGACGATTCATGACGGGACACCCTACGAGACGGATCTGGAGATGGCGCGACCGGACGGTAACCGCTGGGTACTCGCCATAGGCAAGGCGGTCCGCGACAGAACCGGCGCCATCGTCGAATTGCGCGGCATGATGCAGGACATCACCGATCGAAAGCGCGCGGAGTTGGCGCGAGCCGAGCAGGAGGCCCGCTATCGTGCGGTGATTGAGACCGCGTCCGATGGCTTCTGGATGCTGGACAAAGACGGCCGCATCCTGGCCGTGAACGAAGCCTATGTCCGTCGTTCCGGCTACAGTCGCGAAGAATTGCTGACGATGTGGATCGGGGACATCGAGGCGCAGGAATCGCCGGAGGAGGTCCGTGCGCATATCGAAAAGGTCAAACGCTCCGGCAGCGACCTGTTCGAGACCCGGCACCGGACCAGGGACGGCGAGGTCTGGCCCGCAGAGGTCAACACCTCTTACTCCTCAACCGCTGGAGGGATTTTCTTTGCCTTCTCGCGCGACATCACCGAGCGCAAGCAGGCGGAGGAATCGCTGCGCGAGAGCGAAAACCGCTACCGCAACCTGTTCATGCATTCGCCCGATTGTATCCTGGTTAACCACCAGGGCCACATCACGCTCGTGAACCGGACCTGCCTGAGATTGTTCGGCGTCAATAGCGATCAAGCGCTGGTGGGCAAGTCTCCCTACGATCTCTTCCACCCCGATTTTCACCCGATGATAGCTGCCCGGATTCGCCGTATGTGTGAAACCGGCGAGGCGGCACCACCGATAGAAGAGAAGATTTTGCGTTACGACAGAAGCACGGTCGATGTGGAGGTGATTGCCGCGCCTTTCCCGGTTGGCGATGGGAGCGCCATCCATGTGATCCTCCGCGACATCACCGAACGCAAGGCCCTGGAACGGCAGATCATCGAGGTGAGCACCGCTGAACAGGAGCGCATCGGTCACGATATCCACGACGGCATCGGCCAACAGCTGACCGGTGCCTCCATGCTGGCGGCCGGGATCGAACGCCGCTTGATTGCTGCCGGACACCAGTCCGCGGCAACAGCCATAGCGGAGCTCCGGACCCACCTTCTGAACACCCTGGAAGAGGCCCGTTCGCTTGCCCGCGGTCTGTCACCGGTCGACCTCGACTCCGAGGGCCTGGCCGACGCACTGATCGATCTGGCAGAACGGATTACGCAAACCTCCGGCGTCAAGTGCCGATATGAGGGCCTGCGGACGGTGCAGGCGGACAATGACATCCTGCTGGTGCATCTCTACCGTATTGCGCAGGAGGCGGTACACAATGCAGTCAGGCACGGAGCGCCCGGAGTCGTGGAGATTCGCCTTGATCCCGGACCTGACGGAATCGTGCTGACGGTGCGGGACGACGGCAAAGGTTTCGACATCACGCAGGACAGTTACAACAGGCTGGGGCTACGGCTGATGCGCTACCGTGCCGGCATCATTGGCGGCCGACTCAGCATTGCACCCGCCGCACAGGGGGGCACCCTGGTACGCTGCGAGGTGCCGCTGAGCCCATGACGGTTGATGGGCTGGACACGGATGTTGTCCCTGGGCGGCAGGAAGATACCGGATACGGATGGACCGGGGAATTCAATCCGTTCGCCCGATGCCCGGGGCGGGCCGGGGTTCTCCTCGGCGCCCATGGCAAGACTGCATTGCATCAGCCGGGAAGGCTGACCGCGCCCGACTCGTCCAGCGGGAACCCCGGGTTCCACGCCACCTCCCACAGGTAGCCATCCAGATCGCGGAAGTAGCCGGAGTAGCCGCCCCAGAAGGCATCCGCGGCCGGCTTGACGATCTCCGCGCCCGCGGACCGGGCCTCGGCGAGCACGGCGTCGACCTCCCCCCGCGTCCGGGTATTGTGGGCCAGCGCGAAGCTTCCGCTCCCGGGGACGCCGGGCGGAACCCCGGCGTCCGCCGCCAGCGCCTCGACGGGGTACAGGGAGATGGCGATACCGCCGCACTGGAAGAAGGCGACGCCCGGCGCCCCCTTCACCGAGCGCCGCCAGCCGAGGCGCTCGAAGAAGGCGGTGCTCCGCGCCAGATCGCGCACCCCCAGGGTAACCAGCGTGATCCTCTGTTCCATCATTTCAGACTAGTGTACTGCGTCACCCTGGTCTAACGGACCGCGCATGCCGAGTGTCAGACCTCCGCGAAGATCGAGCCCCTGGCGCCGCAGATGGGGCACTTCTCCGGCGGTTCACCGAACTCGATGTGGCCGCACACCGGGCAGAGGTAGAACTTCGTCTCGGCGAGATCCTCGCCCCGCTCCAGCGCCTCGAGGGCCAGCCGGTAGAGCCGGGCATGGACCTCCTCGGCCTTGACCGCGTAGCCGAACATCCGTTTCGCCCTGTGGCCCTCGGCCTCGGCCTGCTCGAGCATGGGCGGGTACATCTCGGTGTACTCGTGGGTCTCGCCGGCGATGGCGGCCTTGAGATTGTCGGCCGTGGCGCCGACTCCATCGAGCGCCTTCAGGTGACCTTCCGCGTGGAGCCTCTCCGCCTCGGCCGTGGTCCGGAACAGGCGGGCGATGTTGGGGAGCCCCTCCTTCTCGGCCTGCGCGGCAAAGGCGCGGTACTTCATGTTGGCTTCGCTCTCGCCGGTGAACGCGGCTTTCAGGTTCTCTTTCGTGGTCGGCATGACGGCCTCCTGCTGTGCCTCGGGATGTCCAGAGCCCAGTGTAGCGGGGGCCATGGGAGGGTGTGGCACAAAGCGCGGCTTTCTTGCGCCGGATCAATCACAGCGGCTGCGTTCCGGGCGCCTCCCCGCCTCTCGCCCGGGCAGAGTGCGGGGCCAGGCGCTCCCACAGCGTGCGCCCCGCGATCCAGGCGAACACCGGCGCGCCCGCCAGCAGGTACCAGTAGTAGGTGGCGAAACGCCACAGCAGCAGCACCGCGCCGAGGGTCGGCGGGTCGAGCAGCGGCGCCAGCAGGGCGGTGAAGCCAAGCTCCACCCCGCCGCTGCCGCCCGGGAGCAGGGTGAACTGCCCCAGGGTCAGGGCCAGCATCTGCACCAGCAGGGTATAGGCCCAGGGGACGGGCTCGCCCAGGCCCCGGATGAGGACGTAGAGGATGCTGTAGCGCAGCAGCCAGTGGCCGATGCAGAGCAGGTAGATGGCGACAAGGCGGCCGCGTGAGAGCCGGAGCATGACGCCCAGACCCTGGCGGAAGCGCAGCAGCCCGCGGGCGATGCGCCGGCGGGTGGCGGGCGGGATGTTCAGCCGCCGCAGCAGCCGGCCGCCCCGCAGCAGAAGCGGCCGGTAGTGGCGCAACGCCAGCCAGGCACCGGCCAATACCGCCAGCAGCAGGGCGGCCAGCAGTCCGATTTGCCAGCCCGCATGCAGTGCCTCCGGCCGGAACAGCAGCGCCAGGGCGATGATGACCAGCAGCGCGGCGAAGAAGAGCATGTCCATCAGCACATCCAGCGCATAGAGCGCCGCGGCGGCGCTGCCGGCGACCCCGTGACGACGGAGCAGGTAGACGTAGGCGAGCGGTCCGCCGCTCCCCGCCGGGGTCGCCGAGAAGGCGAACTCGGTGGCCATGACCGTGGCCAGTGCGCGGCCGTGGCCCATGGGCTGGCGGATGCCGCCGAGCATCAGGCGCAGGCGCCCGGCGTTGAAGTTCCAGCCCGCGAAGACCATCCCCAGGACCGCACCCAGGAGCAGCGGGGAGATGGCTGCCAGCCGCCCGAACAGCCCGGCGCCGCCATAGGCCAGGGGGATGCCGAGCCCCAGGGCGAGACCGGCCGCGGCGAGCCAGAGGGAGCGCCTTATCCGCACCGCTGCAGCCACTGCCACTTGGTGACCGGGGTGCGCTCCGCCAGCAGCGCCGCCAGCGTCTCCAGCCAGAAGCGCACGGCGCCCTCGTGGGCCATGTCCACGGGGTGCAGGCCGAGGCGCAGCAGGGGCTGCACCCGGCCGCGCCGCAGCCGGTGCCGGTTCCAGAGCAGCGAGGCCCGGCGCCGCCAGGCGCTGCGCGCGCTCCAGACCAGGCTCGGCGCCTCCACCCGCCGCCATTCCGGCAGCCGGATGAGGCCGCCCGGGTCGCTGGTGTAGCGCAGCGGCAGGCGGGTCAGCGCGCTCCGGGTGCCGTGGCCCATGAGCCAGGCCGGGGCGACGAAGCCGGCCACCGGCCACCGGTAGCGGTGAAACAGCTCCAGCCCCACCTCCAGCCGCGCCAGGGCCTGCCTCTCGTCGAGAGGGTAGAACTCGCCCTCGCGGGTGTAGATCCGGCGCCTGCAGTAGTCCACCGGATCGAGTCCCAATGGCGCCTCGTCACTGTGGAAGAACCCGTGCAGCACCAGTTCGTCGCCGCGGCCGATGCGCCGCTCCAGCGCCGCCCGGAAGGCCGGGAATCGATCCAGGGCACCACGGTGATGGAAATCGGGCACCACCAGCAGGGTGAGGGGGACCGTCCCCAGAGCCTCCACCGCGTGGACGAAGCGCCGGTAGACGGGCCATGTCTCCGGGGCGACATCGTGCAGCACCACGCTGACGGCACGCGCGTTCATCGGCTCAGGCAATCTGCAGCTCCAGCGTCACCGGCGCCGGCTGGCCGGTCAGCTCACGGTAGCGGTCGAGGAGACGCTCCAGCACCCGGTCCCAGGTGTAGTGCTCCTCCACCCGCCTGCGCGCCAGCCGGCCCATGCCACGATGGCCGTTGGCGAACAGGGCGCGCGCGGCCTCCGCGAGCGCCGCGGCGTTGCCGGGCTCCACCAGCAGCCCGGTGCCGGGGACCACGTGCTCGGCCACTGCGCCCGCCCGGGTGCCGATGACCGGGATGCCGCTCGCCATCGCCTCCAGCACCACCAGGCCGAAGGTCTCGCTGTCGCCGGCATGGATCAGCCCATCGCTGCTCGCCAGGTAGCGGGCGGTCCGCTCCCGGTTCGCATACTCGGAGACCACGGTCACGTTGCCCGGCACGCTCCGGGGCATTCCCGGACCCACCAGCAGCAGGTGGTAGCCGCGGCCCAGCCGCTCCATGGCTTCGAGCAGCAGCGGGATGTGCTTCTCCCGAGAGGCACGGCCGGCGAACACGAGCAGCGGCGTCCCGGCATCGAGACCCAGTTCCCGCTTCAGCGCGGGATCCCGCCGCCCGGGAGAGAAGTGGACGCTGTCCACGCCCAGGGGCTGCAGCTCCACCTGCCCGATCCCCAGGCCGCGCAGCTTCTCCACCATCACCCGGCTGGGCGCCAGGACGAGATCGAAGCGACGGTAGAGCCCCCGCACGTAGGCCTCCACCCGCGGCTCGCTCCAGCGGCCGATGCGGGAGCCGATGAGGCGCGGCAGGTCGGAATGGTAGAACCCCACCACCGGCACCCCCAGGCGCCGCCCCGCATCCAGCGCGGCCCAGGCGGTGACATAGGGATCGCCCACCTCGATGAGATCCGGCCGCAGCGCCACCAGGGACTCCACCCAGCCGTCGGTACGCAGGGGGAAGCGGTAACCGTGGCCGAAGGGAATCGGGGCCGCCGGCACCGTTTGGACAGCTTCCGTCCGCTGCCGGCGCGCGCCGGGCACGACCAGCGTGTGCGCCTCCCGCCCCGACAGCCAGCGGCGTTTGGCCTCGAGATAGGTGCGTACGCCACCGCTCGAGGGGGTGTAGAACATCGTGACATCCGCGATATGCATGACTCTGACACCAGGACCGGGTCGGGAAAAGGATGCGGGCGCCGCGCCGGGACCTGCCGGGGACTGCGCCCGCCCGGCGGCACTCCGCGCAGGGCCGGGAAAGCCGCGGCGTGGCGGCCGGCAGCGGAGCGTCCCGCACCTCGGCCCCCGCCCTATTTCAACCACAGCCGGATGACAGCCACACGAAAACCGGGGTGTCTGCCGCGCCGGGCGGAGAGCGCCCGCATCCGCCGTGGGGGCCGCCTTGGCCGGGGTTGCGCCACAGGTTCCTCTGCAGCGCCCATGCCAATCTCCAACACACTGTGCTGAATGGTTTTTTTATCGCGACGGAGGGACGTTCGGTGCTAATCAACAGTAATCGGCAATTACCCTGGTTCTTATCAACCAGTGACGGACAGGCAGGAGGTATGCGGGGGAACTACCCGCCCCGAGGGAGGTGAGACAGGTCAGAGGCCCGGGCAACGCCGGGCGGCGGCGTACGGGCGACGGATGCCGGGCGGTTGCGGGCGACCGCGAGCGGATGGAGGGCGCGAGGGGGTCCCGCCCGGTTCAGCGCCGCACCGGCGCGGGCGGCGGGTTGAACGCCCCGCGGACCGGGACGTCGCCCCAGCGGGCCGGTACGGTTCACGCACGGGAAAATGACCGGACGGGACCGGGATTATCTCATGGCAATAAAAAACCCCTGCCCGATGGGGGCAGGGGTTGGAATAGGTGCCTGGCAGTGACCTACTTTCACATGGGGAAGCCCCAC
>NZ_QPJY01000013.1 GCF_003337735.1 Thioalbus denitrificans
TCCGTGTTCCGTGTTCCGTGTTCCGTGTTCCGTGTTCCGTGTTCCGTGTTCCGTGTTCCGTGTTCCGTGTTCCGTGTTCCGTGTTCCGTGTTCCGCCAAGAGCGTCCCCGGAAATCCAGAATCCGCGCAACCCCTTCGCCCTTCACGCACTAACGCATTCACGCATTCACGCACTCCCGCACTCCCACATTCACGGAACACGAAAAACACCCCGTCATCAGCGCATTCTCACCGGCCCTGCCCGCGGGACGGTGGCGGGGCCGGGGATACCCGCGCCCGCGCCGGGCTTGAACTCCCGGTTCGCTTCGCGCAGTCTTCTGCGCATACCCACCCGGTTGCCACCCATACCACCAGCCCGCGACGAGTGACCATGAGCGAACGATTCGAACCCCACAACGACCTGGAGCGGGCCCTGCTCGACGCCCAGGAGGGCCGCCTGGCCGAGGATGCCTTCATGGCGACCCTGCTCCAGTCCCAGGTGTTCCTGCCCATCTACGACAAGACCCGGATCGGCGGGTTCCAGGACTCCAGGTCGGCCCAGCCGCTGACGCTGAAGGACGCGGACGGCCAGGAGGTGGTGGTGATTTTCACCAGCCCGGAGCGGGCCAAGCCCTTCGTGGCGGATTACCCAGGCTACGGCGGCGGGCTGCTCGCCGAATTCAGCTGGGTGCTGGAGAAGCTCGGCGCGGGCGTGGCCCTGTCGCTCAACCCCGGCAGCGAGGTGGGCATCGACATGGAGGCCGACATGGTGGCCGCCCTGTCCCAGCAGTCCGGCGGCCCGGTCAACTGAGAGGCGGCAGCGGGCGCGGTCTGTACAACTCCGCCACCAGATCCGATGATTGCAGGCAGAGAAACGATCAGGAAGGTCTCGTTCCGGTGAACTACTGCAGCCAGTGCGGCGCCACCGTCATCCAGCGCATCCCGCCCGGCGACAACCTGCCGCGCTACGTGTGCGACAGCTGTGGCGCCGTCCATTACCAGAATCCCAAGATCGTCGCCGGCTGCATCCCGGAATGGGAGGATCGCATCCTGCTCTGCCGCCGCGCCATCGAGCCCCGCCGCGGCTACTGGACCCTGCCCGCCGGGTTCATGGAGAACGGCGAGACCACCCAGGCGGCCGCCGCGCGCGAGGCGCACGAGGAGGCCGGCGCGGTGATGGAGGAGATGAGCCTGTACGGGATTTTCAACCTCCCCCACATCAGCCAGGTCTACACCATGTTCCGCGGCCGGCTGGGCGGCGGCCAGGCCCACCCCGGCTCCGAGAGCCTGGAGGTGGAGCTGTTCACGGAAGCGGACATCCCGTGGCGGGAGCTGGCGTTCCCGGTGGTGCGGGAAACCCTCGAGCTCTATTTCGACGACCGCCGCCAGGGCGTCTTCGAGGTCCATGTGGGTGATATCATCCGCCATCCCGACCAGCGCCTCGAAATCCGCCGCTACTGACCCATGACCGAAACCGCCGACCGCTTCCCCGCCCCGCTCACCGACGCGGAAACCGAACGGCTGCGGGCGTTCCTGGACTCCGCGGCGGTGCCGGAGGAGAGCCTGGATTTCCTCGGCGCCCACGGGTTCCTGACCGCGCTGGCCGTCGCGCCCCGGCAGCCGGAACCGTCGCGCTGGCTGCGGGAGCTGTTCGGCGGCGAACCCCGCTACGCCGACGACGCCGAGGCCGCACGCATCCCCGCCCTGCTGCAGCGACTGTCCCGCAGCGTGGCGCTGGATCTCTACCACGGACAGCCGCCGCGGCTACCCTGCCCGCTCGAGCTCGGCCCCGACCCCGACCAGGCGCCGCTGGCCGACTGGTGCTCCGGGTTCATGGAGGGGGTGTTCCTGGACGATACGGCCTGGTTCGCCGCCGACGAGGAGCGGGTGGCGGAGCTGACGCTGCCGATGATGATGGCCTCCGGGCTCTTCGACGAGGACGGGGATCTGGAGCGGCTGCGCCGGGATCCCCGCCGCAGCCGCTCCATGGTCCGCGACATTCCCGACCTGCTCGTGGATCTCTACCTGCTGTTCCACGCCCCGACCCCGAATCCCTGAACTTCCCCCACTGGATGGTGTCTTTCCCTGCTCGCCGGTGACCACCGTCACATATACCATGACGCAATCATGGTATTGATGGCCGGCCATGACAGCCGGAGCGGCTTTGCCGCCGGCAACCGATTGACGCAAACCAGACAAATACAAGATATGCCCCTGATCTATCTCTATATCCTCATCACCGCCGCAATTGTCGTGGGCCTCAGCAGCCTGTTCCTCTGCCCCCTGAACCCCTGGTGCCGCCGCGACTGAGCCTATGCCCGCGCCGGTGCGGCTGCTATGCTCCGCCACCATGAGCGACCCGGATAGCATCCTCTTCATCGACACGCCCGAGGCCCTGGAGCGCTTCTGCGCCCGGATTGCGGATGCCGGCTGGCTGGCCCTGGATACCGAGTTCCTGCGCGAGAAGACCTACTACCCGCGCCTGTGCCTGCTCCAGGCCGCCACGCCGGAGCTGACCGCCTGCATCGACCCCCTGGCGCTGGAACACCTGGATCCCCTGCTGGATCGCCTCTATGACCCCGCGGTCACCAAGGTGATGCACGCCTGCCACCAGGACCTTGAGATACTGTTCCAGCTGCGGGGCTCCGTACCGGCGCCGATCTTCGACACCCAGCTGGCCGCCCCCCTCCTCGGCCACCCCGAGCAGATTGGCTACGGCAACCTGGTGGAGGCGGTGCTCGGGGTGAAGCTGGAGAAGGGCCACGCCCGCGCCGACTGGACCCGACGCCCACTGCCCGAGGCGCAGCTCCGCTATGCCGCCGACGACGTCATCTACCTCGCGCGCCTCTACCCGGTCCTGCGCGAGTCGCTGGTGGAGCGGGGCCGGCTGGCCTGGCTGGAGGAGGATTTCGCCGGACTGTCGGACCCGGAACGCTACATCGTCCACCCGGAGCAGGCCTGGCAGCGCATCCGCGCCGCGGAGCGGCTGCGCGGCCCGCGGCTGGCGGTGCTCCAGGCCCTGGCCGCCTGGCGCGAGGAGACGGCCCGGCGCGAGGATCGGCCGCGCGGCTGGCTGATGCGCGACGAGGTGCTGGAGGATATCGCCCGGCAGCTGCCCTCCAGCCTGGGCGAACTGGCCCGCGTGCGCGGGCTGCACGAGCAGTCCCTGCGCCGCAACGGCGAGGCGCTGCTGGCGGTGGTGCGCGAGGCCCGTGATCGGACGCCGGACGAGCGCCCCGTCCACCGCCGCTCCGAACGCTGCAGCCCGGAGCAGGAAGCGCTGGTGGAGCTGCTCGAGGCGGTGGTGCACCGGGTGGGCCTGGATGAATCCCTCAATCCCGCCGTGCTCGCCCCGCGCAAGGCCCTGGAGCGGCTGGTGCGCGGCGAGCCCACCCCGGAGCTGGCCCGCGGCTGGCGCCGCGCCCTGGTGGGCGACGACCTCCATGCCGTCCTGCGCGGCGAGCGCGCCGTGACGGTGGAGGACGGCCACCTGCGGCTGATCCCGGTGACCTGAGGCAGGGATCACATAGACAGGATTTACAGGATTGACGGGATTTAAAGACTGTCTATCCGCAGATTACGCAGATTGGTTGAAACAGGACGGCGCGGACTCTCGCAACGGCCTATCCAGCGCCCGAACCAACTTAATACCTGATACGCTTCAACCTGACCCCAAATACTTCATTAAATATCTCTCGCCAAGACGCGAAGAACGCCAGGAAAACAAAGGATTGACAGTCTTATACAGTCGCGGCCCTCGTGCAGGACGATGCTCGATGCGCCATTCATAAGGTCTTGATCATTCTGAACCTTTGCGTTCCCGGCGATCTTGGCGAGAAAAATCCGGACTGATACGACATTTCAATCCTGTAAGTCCTGTTAATCCTGTCTATTCAAGTGTCTTTCACTTCTACGCGTTGACGCGGTTGTAGCCGTCGAGGGCGGCGATCTGGTAGGCCTCGGCCAGGGTCGGGTAGTTGAACACCGTCTCCAGGAAGTACTCCAGCGTGCCGCCGAGGATGAGCACGGTCTGGCCGATGTGGATGAGCTCGGTGGCGCCTTCGCCGAGGATGTGCACGCCGAGGATGCGGTGGTCCTTGAGGTCGAAGAGCAGCTTCAGCATGCCGTCCTGCAGCCCCATGATCTGGCCGCGGGCGGTCTCGCGCAGGCGCGCGATGCCCGTCTCGTAGGCGATGCCCTGCTTCGCCAGCTCCTGCTCGGTCATGCCCACCATGCTCATCTCCGGCACCGAGTAGATGCCGAAGGGGAAGTCCGCCGGTCCCTTGCAGCCCACGCCCTGGAAGATGTGGCAGGCCGCCTGCCGGCCCTGCTGCATGGAGGTGGAGGCGAGCGCCGGGAAGCCGATGACGTCACCGGCGGCGTAGATATGGGGCACCGCGGTCTGGTAGTTGTCGTTGACGTGGATGCGGTGGCGCTCGTCGGCCTCCAGGCCCGCGTTTTCCAGCTTCAGCGAGGTGGTGCAGCCGATGCGCCCGGCGGCGAACAGCACCACGTCGGAGCGCACCTGCTTGCCGCTGCGCAGGTGGGTGATCACCTGGCCGTCGCCGGTCTTATCCAGCCGCTCCACCTGCTCGCCCAGGCGCAGCACCATCCCCCGGTCACGGCACTGGTGCATGAACTCCTGCACGATCTCCCGGTCCATGAAGCCGAGCAGCCCCTCCCGCCCGTCCACCAGGGTCACCGGGATGTCCAGGGTGCTGAACAGGCTGGCGTACTCCACGCCGATCACTCCCGCTCCCACCACGGTCAGCGAACGGGGCAGGTTGCGCAGCTTCAGCACGCTGTCGCTGTCCAGCACATGCTCGTCGTCGAAGGGAATCCCGTCCGGGCGCTGCGGACGGGTGCCGGTGGCGATCAGGACATGCTCCGCCTGCAGCTCCTCCACCTCGCCGTCGGGGCCCTCCACGCACAAGCGGTGGGCATCGATGAAGGAGGCACTGCCACGGAGCACGTGGATACCGTTGCGGGCCAGCTGATTCTCGATCACCTCGATCTCGTGCCGCACGGTGATCTCCAGCCGCTGCATCAGGTCGCCGATGGTGAGATCGGGCTTGAGCCGGTAACTGCGGCCGTAGAGGCCGCGCTGATCGGTGCCGGAGAGATAGAGGGCGGCCTCGCGCAGGGTCTTGCTGGGAATCGTTCCGGTGTGCACCGACACCCCGCCCACCCGGTCACTGCGCTCGACCATGGCCACGCGCCGCCCGTACTTGGCGGTCTGTATCGCCGCCTTCAGCCCCGCCGGTCCACTGCCGATCACCACCAGGTCGTAATGCCGCATGTCGCCTCCCGTGCGCCGAGAACGGTGGAGCGGAACCGTCCGGCGCGTTCCGTCCCGTCACTTTCACCCATCCAGACCCCGGCCAGGCTCCCGGTTGAAGCGCAGCGGGGGCTTTGCCAGTTCAGTAAATAGCATATCGGGCCCGCCGGCACATGGGTGCCATGGGGCGCGGCCCCACACCCGGGGTGTACAATGACGGGAAACCGAGACGCGGACCCAACCGCGCCCGAGCGCTGCCGGATGCGGGAACAACGGAATGGAAGCTGCCGCTTCCCGTCAGAGACTCATCAGGGGCCCGCACAATGCTGTACGACATCGAAGAAACCGTTCGCCGCAAGGCCAAGACACCCCACGAGCTGTTCATGCTCAACCTGGCCGTTTTCCACCTGCTCCTGGCCCCGGCGGCCATCGTGCTGAAAATCGGCCCCCTCGCCTTCCTCCTGCCGCTGCTGCTCTCCCTGAGCGTCATCACCTACACCTGGGTGCGCGGCCGGCGCGCCGAGCACGGCGATCACTGGTTCGTCATGGCCCACTGGAAGCTCGCCTTCCGCCGCTACCGCATTCTCCTGATCGCCTACGCCATCAGCGCCACGGTGGTCAGCGCGGGGCTGCTCATCAGCGCCGGGGTGGACAAGAAGACCACCCAGGAGATCCTGCTCACCGTGTTCGAGCGCATCGCCGTGGTGCCGACCCTGATCACGGTGATGGTGTGCTTCGTACTGGAATCGAGCGCCATCTACCAGGCCACCCGCGGCGAAGTCCCGGAGGGCCTGGTCCGCCGCTTCCCGCCGCCGGAGTCGCTCCGGGCACGGGAGGAGAAAGCCGTGGCCTGACGACCGGCCACGCCGCGCTGCGGTCGCCCGCAGAGGGGGCACAACACCATGAAACTGCTGATCAGCGTGGTTCTCGTACTCCTGGCCCTGCTGCTGGGGGGACTGCTGCTGGCCGCCGGCGCCCTGCTGCTCAACCGCCTGCCCTGGGATCAGCCGCCGGGTGCCGCCGCGCGGCTGGTGGTCTACCTCGGCAGCAACAGCGCGGCGACCGACCCGGCATCGGACTTCCCGGAACTGCGCCCGCCCCGCTACGACATCACCCCCGAGGCCCTCCACGCCGCCGCCGTCCAGGCGGTGGAACGGCTCGGCTGGGAGGTGAGCGCGCGGGAGGAGGGGGAACGGCTCCTCGCGGCGGTAATCATCACGCCCCTGCTGCGATTCCGCGACGATGTGGAGATCCGTGCCGAGCGCGGCCCCGCTGGCGGGAGCCTCCTCACCGCCCACTCCGCCTCCCGCGTGGGGCGGGCCGATTTCGGCGCCAACACCCGCCACCTCCTCGACCTGTTCGCCATGGTCGACACGATCGTTGCCGGAAACCACCGCCGCGGCGCCGATTAGCCCGGTCCTGACCATCCTGACACGGCCATTCCGGGGCACCCCGGCACCGTCCCGCAGCCGGTGAAATTTGCGCCACAGGGAGCAAGAATTTGCTATCGTGGGCGATAGTCCGGTAACCCGTGACAATACCCATTATAGAAGCAGGCTTATGCCGACCGTCGCACAGCGCTGCGACCAAAAGCCTGTGTCGCTGCTTGGAGACGCAATGAAACGGCTGGACGATTTCCGTTTGAAGCTGGGCAACCAGGAACTGGTCCCGCTGATGATTGGAGGCATGGGGGTGGACATCTCCACCTCGGCCCTGGCCCTGGAGGCCGCCCGGCTGGGAGGGGTGGGTCACATCTCCGACGCCATGGTCCCGACGGTCACGGATCGCCGCTTCAAGACCGGGTACGTCAAGGAAAAGCTCGACAAGTACAAGTTCAACCGCGACAACGCCGACAAGTCGGTGGTGCAGTTCGACCTCGGCCAGCTGGCCGAGGCCACCCGCATGCACGTGTCCCACACCATGGAGGCCAAGCGCGGCGACGGGCTCATCTTCATCAACTGCATGGAGAAGCTCGGCATGAACAACCCCAAGGCGACCCTCAGGGTGCGCCTGACGGCCGCCATGGACGCGGGCATCGACGGCATCACCCTGAGCGCCGGCCTGCACCTGGGCTCGCTGGCGCTGGTGGAGGATCACCCGCGCTTCCGCGACGTGAAGTTCGGCATCATCGTCTCCTCCCCGCGGGCCCTGAACCTGTTCCTGCGCAAATCGGCTTCCCTGCGCCGGCTGCCCGATTTCATCGTGGTGGAGGGTCCCCTGGCGGGCGGCCACCTGGGCTTCGGCCTGGACTGGGCCAACTACGATCTGCGCCAGATCGTGGCCGAGGTGGCGCATTTCCTGCGCGAAAACGATATCGGCCACATCCCCGTGATTCCCGCCGGCGGCATCTTCACCGGCACCGATGCGGTGGAGTTCATGGAGGAGGGCGCCGGGGCCATACAGGTGGCCACCCGCTTCACCGTGACCCACGAGTGCGGCCTGCCGGACGACGTGAAGCAGGAGTACTTCAAGGCCGGCGAGGATGACATCGAGGTCAACACCATCTCGCCCACCGGCTACCCCATGCGCATGCTGAAGAACTCCCCGGCCATCGGCTCGGGCATCCGCCCCAACTGCGAGGCCTACGGCTACCTGCTCGACAGCAAGGGCCACTGCGACTACGTGGACGCCTACAACCGCGAGGTGGAGAGCCACCCCGACGCGAAGAAGATCAAGGTGCTGGACAAGACCTGCCTGTGCACCCACATGCGCAAGTTCCAGTGCTGGACCTGCGGCCACTACACCTACCGGCTGAAGGAAACCACCCGCCAGCGCCTCGACGGCAGCTATGAGCTGCTCAGCGCCGAGCACGTCTTCAACGACTATCTCTACAGCACCGAGCACCGGATCCTGCTGCCGGCGGCTTGAGGGGAAGGGTTAATGGTTAATGGTTAATGGTTAATGGTTAATAACCAAGTCGTACTGTGTTGCGTGAGTGCGTGAGTGCGTGAGTGCGTGAATGCGTGAGTGCGTGAGTGCGTGAGTGCGTGAGTGCGTGAATGCGTGAATCCATTCACCTTTATCCATTCACCCTTCACCCTTGTCCCCCCCATCCAGCAACAGATCCTTGGCGCGGTTGATCTGGGAGGCGAGCCAGTCGGAGCCGCCGCGGTCGGGGTGGAGCTTCTGCATCAGGCGGCGGTGGGCGTCGATGACGGCGTCGCGGTCGGCGCCGGGCTCCAGCCCCAGGATGCGCAGTGCCTCCTCGCGGCCCATGGGCCCTTCCGCCACGGGTCTGTGGGCCTGGCCGCTGTGCCGGGCGTCGCGCCAGGCGTCGCCGTGGACGCGATCCAGGTAGGTCTCCAGCACCATCACCGACTGGTGATCATCCCGGCACCGCTCCAGCAGGTCCAGCAGCTCCGGCAGCTGCATGCCGTCGAGGCGCCGGCCGGCGTAGACCCCGGCCACCACCTCCCCGGCCAGGGCACCGGAGTCGTGATCCAGGGTCATGTGCAGGTAGCGGGTCTGCACCGTCGAGCTCTGGCCGCCGGAGGGTCCGGCGGTGGCGGCGCGGCGCTGCTGGAGCGAGGCCCATGCCCGCCGCGCCATGCCCATCACCGGGAGCAGCCGCAGCAGGCGCTGCGCCAGGGGGATGAGGGCGGCGAACAGGGCGAACAGCCAGTTGAGACGCCCGGTCAGGGCCAGGATCAGCAGCAGCGCCAGGCCGCCGCCCACCAGCGCCCAGCGGCCCAGGTCGCGCCAGTTGGCGCCGCGGATGCGGGGCCCGAGCAGCAGCCAGCCGATGGCGGCCACCAGCAGCACCAGGAAAACATAGCGGATCACCGCCTCAGCGCCTCCCCAGCTGGTGGGTAAGGGCCGGCACCGTGCCGCCCCGGCGGCGGCTGAAATCCTCCAGCGCCGTGCGTCCGCCCGCGGCGAACACCGCCACCGCGCCCAGGAGATCCCGCAGCTGACCGGCGCTGCCCGCATCGAAGGGGCAGCAGGCGCCGCCGGTCAGCTCGGCGAGGCGCCGGAACACCCGCTCCGCCACGGGGTCTCCGCCCTCGTGGAACAGGAACATGGGCAGCCCCAGCAGGCTCAGCTCGCCCGCCGCGCGGTAGAGCCGTTCGGGCATCTCTTCCATGCTGTCGCCGACGAACACCAGCGCCTGTACCCGCGCGCGCCGTGTCTCGGCGGCCCCGTGGCGAATCACCCGCTCAATCTGGGTATGGCCGGCCCGGCAGCGCACGGCGGTCATGCGCCGGGCCAGGGCGTCGGTGTCCCGGTACCAGGGACTCGCGTCGAACTCCTCGAAGCCGCCATAGTGGCAGAGCTGCACCTGCAGTCCGCCCAGCGCGGCGGTCTCGCGGAACATCTCCGCCTGGATGTGGGCGGCCCGATCCCAGGTGGGTTCGCGGCTGGCCGTGGCATCCAGCGCGAAGATGAGGCGCCCGCCCTCGCCGCCGGCCCGGACCGCCGGCGTGGACGCCACCTTGCGCAGAAAGGCGTTCACCTCGGTGTCGGTGGAGGCGCGGGTCAGCTTGCGGTCGGAATCACCCATCTTTGTCGTGGATTGAATCGTGACTGGTTCGGTTAGGATATATCTTACCCGGACCCGGGGCGATCCCGGGGTTCGCACAGGGTCTCCCTCCGCCCATGGCCGATACGCTGCTGAACCAGTTCATCACCACCCTGGCGCAAGCCGATCCGGACATCGATCTCGCCGCCACCGCCCTGCTGATCGCGCGCCAGGCCTATCCCGACCTGGATGCGGACTCCTACCTGGAGCGGCTGGACCGGATGGCCGAGGCGCTGCGCGAGCGCCTCGATCCCGACTACACCCCCGTCGACACCATGCTCGAACTGAACCAGTACCTGTTCTCGGAGCTGGGCTTCGCGGGCAATCGCCAGGACTACTACGACCCGCGCAACAGCTTCCTCAACGACGTGCTCGACCGTCGGCTCGGCATACCCATCACCCTCTCCATCGTCTACCTGGAGGTGGGACGCCGGGTGGGGCTGGATCTGGAGGGCGTCCCCTTTCCCGGTCACTTCCTGGTCAAGCTCCACGTGAACGAGGGCGAGGTGATCCTGGATCCCTACGGCGGCGGCGCCTCCCTCGGCCTGGACGACCTGGAGGAGCGCATGGAGCAGGCCATGGGCAACGGCCGCCCCCTGCGCCCCCTCCTCCCCGGCCTGCTCTCCGGAACCACCAAGCGCAACATCCTGGTGCGGATGCTGCGCAATCTCCGCAGTGTCTACCTCCGCCGCGAGGATCACCTCCGGGTTCTCCAGACCCTGGACTGGATACTCGCCTGCCAGCCGGACGATGCCGAGGCCCTGCGCGACCGCGGGCTGGCCTACGAGACCCTGGAGTGCGCCAAACCGGCCCTCGAGGATCTGCGCCGCTACCTGGATCTGGCGCCCCGCGCACCCGACGCGGAGTCCATCCGCGCCCGGGTCATCGACCTGCAGCGGGCGGCCCGGCGGCTCAACTGATCGCCGGTCAGGAGTGAGGCGTGAGGAGTGAGGAGTAAAGGCGTAGACAGCAAGACTCATTCCTACGCCTCCCTCATCACCCGGACACGGGCGCAGATTCATCCTCACGGAGCGCAGGGATTGGGGAGCGTGTCCGGCCGGATGAATCCGGCCCTACGACCATCCCCCCTCACTCCGCCCGCCGCAGGCGGAACAGGGCGTTGGCGCCACTGTCGCTGGTGAAGTAGAGGGCGCCGTCGGGGCCGTAGGCCACGCCCACGGGGCGGGCCCAGCGGGCGCCGCTCTCCGCCTGGAAGCCGCTCACCAGGTCGTCCACCCGGACCGCCCCGCCCTCGGCGAACCGCACCAGCACCAGGGCGGGCGGCCGCCGCGTGGCGGGATCGCCCACGTAGCCGCCGAACGGCCGGGTGCCCCAGGAGCCGTGCAGGGCCACCACCGCGTCCCCTTCCAGGTCGGCGCCGAGGCGGTCGTCGGCCACGAAGGCGACCCCCATGGGGGCGTTGCGGGCGGGGAAGGTGGCAACGGGCGGGGCCACCTCCGCGCGCGGCCGGGGGGGATCACGACGGATGCAGTCATCCCTGCGCACCCGCTCGCCGTCGTACTGGAACCAGGGCATGCCGTGGAAGGAGCCGGGGTCGAGGCGGCTGAAGACCTCCGGCGGCAGGTCGTAGCCCCAGTGATCGGGGCCGTTGTTGGAGGCGTATAGGACACCGGTGCCCGGCTGCCAGTCGAAGCCGACCGGGTTGCGCAGGCCGGAAGCGAAGGGCGCCCAGCGCGCCTCGTCCCCGCTCTCATCAAGGACCAGCACGCCGCCCCGGCGCGCATCGAAGTCGTAGCCCTGCCCGAGGTACTGGTCGCTGCAATTGCCGCTGATGCCCAGGCTCACGTAGACCCGGCCGTCGGGCCCCACGGCCACCGTCCGGCTGCTGTGCCCGCCGCCGCCCGGCAGCGCCGCCAGCAGGCGCACCCGGTCGGGTTCCAGGCGCGCCTGTCCCGGTTCGTAGGGGGCACGGTAGAGACCGTCGGTGCGGGCGATGAGGATCTCGCCCTCGCGGAAGGCGACGCTGTGGGGATAGCCCGGCAGCCGCGCCAGCAGCACGGGTGCGGTATAGGGCGGCGGCAGCCGGTAGACGGCCCCGGAGCCGGAACCGATGAAGAGATCGCCGTTCGGGGCGAAGGCCGGCAGCCGGGGGCGGTCGAGATCCGTCGTGAGCACCTCCAGCACGTAACCGCGGGGCAGGCGCGCCTTTTGAACGGAACCGTCCACCGTCACACTCTGCTGCACGTAGTCGAGGGGAGCGGTGCCGGCCGCGGCCCAGGGCATGAACAGTCCCGCGGCGGCGCCCAGCAGCCACGGTGCGAGTCTGGATGGATTCACGGCGTACCCTCCATGATGGGTGATGGGTGTCGGCAGCGGAACGCCCGCGCCTCTCCTCTCTGACCTCGGCAGCACGCCGAGGTGCCCACCCCCTGCAAGCGCTGCGTCCATCTGCGATAATCACCGCCCATACACCGCCGGTCGCGGCGGCTTCCATGGAGCGAGACGTTGATGATGGACGACCCGGAACGCGATGAGGGGGTGGAACAGCCCGAAGCGCCGAGCAAATCCCAGGTCAAGCGGGAGCTGCAGGCCCTCCGGGAACTGGGCGAACGCCTGGTGGAGATGCCCGCCTCCCAGCTGGCGAGGATCCCCATGAGCGACACGCTCGCCGCCGCGGTGGCCGAAGGCCGGCGCATCACCAGCTTCGCCGCCCGCAAGCGCCAGATCGGCTACATCGGCAAGCTGCTGCGCAGCGAGGAGGTGGAGGCGATGCGGCAGATCCTGGCGGACATGGATGCCGGCCACCGCGCCGAGGCGCGCCGGTTCCAGCGCCTGGAGACCTGGCGCGACCGGATGCTGGCGGAGGGTGACGAGGCGGTGGCGGCGTTCCTGGTGGAATACCCGGGTGCCGAGGCCCAGCCCCTGCGCCAGCTGATCCGCAACGCCCGCCGCGAGGCCGACGCCGGCAAGCCGCCGGCCTCGGCCCGGAAGCTGTTCCGCTACCTGCGGGAGGTGACCGGGGGATGAGGGACCTCGGGCGACGCCGCGGGCCTCAGCGGGCCTCGTTCTTCTCCGCACCGCAGCGGGCGCAGCGATAGACCGTCACCAGGCAGCCCCGTTTCACGTCGAAGCGCTGCTCCTGGACGATCTCCCACTTGTGGAAGCCGCGCCGGCACAGGGTATCTCCCTTGTGCTTCTCCGACGCCCGGGGGCGGCGGAAGGGAACCACCTCGCCCACCGCGTCACTCCTCGAGGCGGAAACCCACCCGTACGGTCACCTGGTAATGGGCCACCCTGCCGTCCTCGATGTGACCGCGGGTCTCGACGACCTCGAACCAGCCCATGTGGCGGATGGTATTCGAGGCCCGCGCGATGGCCTGGTTGATGGCATCCTCGATGCTTTCGCGGGAGGAGCCCACCAGCTCCACCATCTTGTAGACGTGATCACCCATGCCGCGCTTCTCCTTGTTGGCTTGTCCGGAAGGTTCACCGCAACGGACCGTGGAGGGGCTCCACGGGAGCCCCCGGGGTCCGGGTGCCGGTGGTGTGATAGAGCATAGTCCCGCTTGCCGTGGGCGGCCAGACGACGGATCGCCGGGGCCGGTATCCGCCGGATCGATGCCGGCGCGGCGGCGGTTGCCCGACGGGTTTTCCGACACAAGATCCGTGCACCCGCATTTCCAGCGGCGCTATACTTTCGAAAACACCGTCATCGCCCCAGACCAGACCCGAGCGGATGCGACTATGAGTGCTCCCCCAGCCGATGCGGTTGTCCATGCGTTTCTGGACGCCCTGGAGCAGAGGGATTTCGAGCGGGCGGCCAGCTACCTGAGCCGGGAACGTTTCAGCTATATCGGGCCGACCTCCCGCTTCGACAACGCCGCCGATTTTCTCTCCGACATCTCCCGCATCGGGCCCATCCTCAAATCCATCCAGCGCCGGCGGACCTTCGTCGAAGGCAACGAGGTGATGGTGGTGTTCGACTTCATCGCCACCATACCCGAACTCTCCAACAGCCGGGTCGCGGAACTGGTGCGGGTCGAGGAGGGTCTGATCACCTACATGGAGCTGTTCTTCGACGCCCACGCCTATGTGAGCATGTTCGAGCACGGCACCCCGCTCTGAACCCGGACCCACGGATACGGAGCCTCTCGCCACAGGGGACACGGGGATCGCGGGGGATGACCCGGCGTTACCGAACGTTCCGAATGCGCCCGCCCGGGGCGGCGCCCCTTGCCCCCGGCAAGCATGCCCTCCGCGGTCTCCGTGCCCTCCGTGGCAGAATCGGACATGAAGCTCCGGCTTCACCGTAGCGGGGCGAAGCGGAGCACCTCCACCCGCCAGGCCTCCTCGCCGGCATGGAGGATGAGGCACGAAGGCCCGCCGAAAGTCCGGGAACGCCCGGCGGCGCCGGGATTGAGCACCCAGGGGGAGGCATCGGTATCCACCACCAGGCGATGGCTGTGCCCGTAGACCACGGTGCGTGCCTCCGGGTGACGCCGCCGCAGGCGCTCATGCCGCACCCGTACCCCGCCGGCCCGGTGGCCGTGCTCCACCACCAGCGCCCCGCCGGGGAGCGCCAGGGTTGCCGTGAAGGGCAGGCACGCCAGGAGATCGCCGTCCTCGCCCCACTTGGCGGGCACATCGTTGTTGCCGCGCACCGCGATGACCGACCGGCGCGGGCCCAGGGATTCGATCACCGCCGCCGCCCCCACGTCCCCGGCGTGCGCGACGTAATCGCACTGGGCGGCGAGCGCGACGACACGGGGGTCTATCCAGCCGTGGGTATCGGACAGAACGAGGACGGAGAGGGTGGCGCGGGTGGCGGTCATGCAGCCATCTTGTATCAGACCCGGACCCTTCGTACAGCCGACTCGCGCCCAGCCTCCGCCGCGGATGACCCGACCTGCCGCCACAGCCCATGACAACGACCCGGACAACCGCCCCGGTCCGACGCTTCGCCGCCAACACGTCGGGCCGCGATTTCGTGGCGGGTGACATCCACGGCGAGTTCAGCCGCCTCGAAGCGTGCCTGGAGGGCGTCGCCTTCGCACCGGAGCGGGATCGCCTCTTCTCGGTGGGCGACCTCATCGACCGCGGTCCCGACTCGCCGGCCGCCCTCGAGTGGCTGGCGCGCCCCTGGTTCCATGCCGTGCGCGGGAACCACGAGGAGATGGCCCTGCAGGCGGAGCACGATCCGGACATGGCGGAGGCCTGGCTGTGGAACGGGGGCGAGTGGTGGCTGGCGGCCGGACCGGCGCTGCGCCGGGCCCTGCGCCCGGCCCTGCGGCGGCTGCCGCTCGCCATCGAGGTGGCCGGCGCCCGGGAGCGCCGCTACGGCATCGTGCATGCCGACCTCCCGCCCGGGCGCGACTGGGACGGCTTTCTCCGCGACCTGGAGCGGGGTGACCCGGTGGCCCTCGAATACGCCCTGTGGAGCCGCTCGCGGGCGCTGCGGGGCAGCGCCGGACCGGTTGCCGGGGTGTGCGCCGTCTACTGCGGCCACACCCCGCTGCCGGCGCCGCGGCGGGTGGGCAACGTGCACTTCATCGATACCGGCGCCTGCTACCGCGGTACGCTGACCCTGCTGCGCCTGGGCGCGGAGCCTGGCTGAGGCCCGGCGCCGAGCCCGCCGGTGAGCGGAGGGCTCACTCCTTCACGAAGCGCAGGAAGTAGTTCTCCCGCAGGAACGACTCCCGCCCCGCCAGGCGGAACCCGGCCGCCTCCACCTCGGCGACGACCGTCTCCTCGCCGGCCCGCACATGCCCCATCACCCAGGCGGAGCTGTGGCCCGCCTGGTGGCGGAAATCGATGATGACGAGCTCGCCCCCGGGGCGCAGGGCGCGGTGGATCGAGGCGAGGGTCGGCTGCGGATACTCGAAGTGGTGGTAGGTGTCGCAGACGAAGGCGACATCGATGCTGCCCGGGGACAGGGAGACGTCGGCGGGCGTGTTGACCACCCCGGTCACGTTGTCGTGGCCCGCCGCAGCGGCCCGCGCCAGGACGCCCTCCACGAAGGGCGCGGAGATGTCCACGGCGTAGACCCTGCCCGCCGGCCCCACCGCGGGGGCGAACAGCAGGGTGAACAGGCCGGTGCCGGCGCCGATGTCCGCCACCGCCATCCCCGGGCGCAGCGCCAGCGCCGCCACGATGGCCCCGCGCCGGTCGAAGACCTCGCGGCCGGGATGCTCGAAGGCGCCGCGCCAGCGTTCGAACTCGGGGTTCTCGAAGGCCCGGTTGATGCCCGGCGCCGCACTCTCCGCCTGGGCGCGGGCGGGAACCGGCCCGGTCAGGCAGAGCAGCGGAAGCAAAAGGGAGAGGGCGGCGAATGGACGCACGGGGGGCTCCGGCGGGCGGTCACCGGCACAGTATGGAACAGCGCGCCGGGCGCTGTCGCGGCCCTCAGCGCTCCACCTTCTCCAGCACCTGGGTGATGCGGTCGTGACGGCGGTAGATGGGCAGCTGGCGCTGCATCTCCGCGAAGGCCCCGTCACGCTGCGCCGCGGATTCGAACCAGCGGAAGCTCTCCCAGCCCGGCCCGAGCAGGTGCGCCGCGCTCATGGTGTCGCCCTCGGGCAGGGTGATGCGGATACCGAAACGTTTCATGCACTTCTCCCTCACGGTCAATGCTCTTGCCCTCGACAGTCCCGCCGCGCGGAAGCTTACCCGCTGCGGGACGGAGGCTCAATCGGTGCGGGCAGCCGTCCCGGCGGCCCGTTCAGCGTTGCGGGACGACAAGCCTGGCGGTATCGAACCCGAGGGCGCCGGCCCGTTGCACCAGCCGCCCATAGGTTTCCGGGGGAACGGACTTCTCCCGGGCTAGAATCCACAGGTAGTCACGGCCGGGCTCCCCCACCAGCACGGTCCGGTAGGCGGGGTCCAGGTCCAGGATCCAGTACCGGCCCCGGGTCAGTCCCGGGATAAGGCGCGAGATCCAGTTGTCGAACTCCACCTCGAGGCGGGCGTTGGTGACCGGGTCGGCCACCGTCGCGAGGCCCTGGGCGACCCGGCGGTTTCCCTCGGCGCTGATGCAGGTATTGGTAATCGCCAGCGTGCCGGGGCCGGTGAGCCGGTACTCCGCATAGGAGTGCAGGCAGCCGCGCTCGAACCAGTTGGGCAGGCGCGCGATCTCGTACCAGGTGCCCTGGTAGCGCTCCAGGTCCACGTGCCCCACCACCGGCAGCGGCGGCGGACCGCCGCCGCGGGTGCAGGCCGACAGCGCCAGAACAACGAGCAGGAGCACCCCGCGGAGCCCGCCGCCACACGCCGCCACACGCCTGCCCACGGTCCGTCCCCGCTCCGTCAGCGGGCTGGCGCCCGGCGCCGATCCGACTGTCCGCGGCGACCCCATGCGGCCTCAGGCCCTGCCCACGTTGGCATCCGACGGGGTGTGGAAATATTCACTCTCCTCGGCCGACTGGCGCGTCTCGTCCATCAGCATTCGCAGCCGTTTCTCCGCCGTATCGATATCGGTGCAGCTCTCGCAGAGGGGATCGCCACAGGGCTGGCGCGAGTAGAGCCAGAAGTGGACGGCACCGGCCAGCAGGCCCGAGGCGACGTCCCAGGAGTCCGCCTCCGGATCCTCTTCCAGCAGGCGGTTGCCCAGTTCGACCACCTCCTGCAGGGCACGGTTCAGTTCGGTCATCTCATCGCTCGGGTCGGATACGCTCACGGTTCGGCTCATCGTTGCGGTCTGGGCCGGATATACTATCCCAAACCCCCGCCCGGGGCTCCATCCGGGGCCCCGAATCAGTCACAGCCGTAGCCGAGCAGGTCCAGCCCCTCCCGGAGGTAGTCGGCCACCAGCGGCGTGGCCAGCAGGTAATCGGCCGTGCGCGGGGTCCAGGCCGCCTTCGCCTCCTCGAGGACGATCTCCCACTCGCTCTCCTCGTAGTCGCCGCGCCCCAGCCACATCAGCGCCACCACCTCCACCTGCTGCCCCTCCTCGAGATCCTCGATGACGGCGCGGGCCTCCTGGTAGGAGAGATCGTCCTGGTGGTCGGCGAGCACCTGCAGGGCCCAGTCGTCGCTGGGGCTGAAGGGCTCCTCGGGTATGACCACCGCCTCCTTGGCCTGGAATTCCCGGGCCTTCTCGATGAGAAAGCAGACGCTGTCGGGATTCACGTCGAGCATGGCATCCTCCTTATCGCAGAGTGGTGGCGGCGGGCCGGTTCCACCCGGCATCCCGGGCGGGGAAAGTGTACAGCGCCGCCCTGACGCGGGTGCATTCCCTCCCGCGCGGTTCCCGCCGCCCGGCGACGCGTCAGCGCAGCAGCCCCGTGACGATGAGATCCACGGCCGCCTCGGGGGAGAGTCCGTGCGCCATCAGGGTATCGAGCTGCTTCTGGTCCACGGTTCCCACCGCCGCTTCGTGGGTCACCTTGGCCTGGGGGTGGGAGACATCGACGATGGGTTCGGCCCGCGCCACGGCGTGGTCCCGCACCAGCTCCATGCAGTCCATGTGGCCGCGCGCCCCCGCGGCCTGGCCGCGGGTGATGCCCAGCACCTCGGCGCGGGCCTCGCCGGAGAGGGCCACCCGGGTCTTGATCAGGCCCCGGGCCTCGCGCCCGGCGAGCACCAGCTCGTCGCGCAGGCTGATGCGGTCGCTCCCGCTGCCGGCGACCCGCGCGGTAATCTCCGCCACGCCGCCCTCGGCCACTTCCACCCGCACGTCCAGCTCCACCGCTCCCGCCCGCCCCTGGATGAGGTGGAAGTCGGAGCGGAAGCGGGCCCCCGGCCCCACCCGCACGATACTCCGGGGAATCACCGTCACCCCGCCGTAGGGACCGTGCACGTGGCCCTCGGAGTAGTCGAGCTCGGCGCCCGCGGCGAGATCCACCCGCGCCTCCATCTCGTGGCGCACCTGCCGGGCGTAGGGAAACAGGCAGTGGGAAACCAGCCGCGCACGGGCCCCCTCGCCCAGCGCCACCACCACCCGCAGGCGCTGGTCCCCCTCCGGCTGCATGATGCCCACGCAGGTGTGGATGGGGTTGCGCACCTCGACCCCGGGCGCCACGGTAATCTCCGCCACGATCACGCCGTCCTCGCGGCGGCCGGTCACGCTTACCCCGGGGATGGCGTTCGCGCTCACCAGCTCCTGGCCGTCCACCACCACGTGGGCGGTCTCGGGACTGTTCAGGATGGCGGCGTCGGCATAGGTGCGGAACAGCAGCGCCAGCAGGTCGCCCGATGACTCAGTCACGGCACACCTCCCCGTCGCAGACGCCGCAGGGCCGGCGCCGGTAGGACTCCGCGATGGACTCCGGTGCGCCGGTGGCGATGATCCGTCCGGCGCAGAGGTAGGAGGCCCGATCGGCCACCTGGGCCAGCTCCTGCTGGTGGGTGATGAGCAGCACCGCCGCGCCGGGTCCGCGCAACTCGCGGATGAGCTTCGCGATTTCGTCGATGGAGAGCAGGTCGATGCCCGCTCCGGGCTCGTCGAGGATGGCCAGCCGCGGCCGCAGGGCGAGCGCCGAGGCCAGCTCGATGCGCTTGCGCTCGCCGCCGGAGAGGGTCTTGTCCACCGCCCGCTCCAGGTAGGCGCCGGGTTCCAGCCCCACCCGCTCCAGCCACAGCGCGGGGTCGCCCGGGTCCTCCCCCAGGGTGAGGTAGTCGCGCACCTTCAGCCCCTCGAAGCGCGCCGGCTCCTGCCAGGTGAGGGTGATGCCGAGGCGGGCCCGCTCGTGGATGGGGAGCCCGTCGATGGGCCGCCCGCGGAAGCGGATGGTGCCGGCGCTCGGCCGGTAGCCGCTGCAGCCCATCACCAGGTTGGCCAGGGTGGTCTTGCCCGTGCCGTTGGCGCCGAGCAGGACATGGATCTCGCCCGCCTCCAGGGTCAGGTCCACCGCCTCCAGGATGGCCCGGCCCGCCGCCGAGAAGGAGAGTCCGTCGATCTGCAGCAGCTCGGTCATGAAGCGGAGCCTCGTCGGGGAGAACCTGCGGGTGTCGGGGGAATCCAACCTGAAACTCCCTCTGCTGATTTTAGTGTACCGCTTCACTCCTGGAGGCACATTCGGCGCGCGTCCCACCGGGAGTCCCCGGCCCTTGGCGCATAATGGGCCTGGCAACTCGGCGGACGGAACGACCGATGGGCGACGGCGACGACTGGACGGATGAGATCACGCGGCTGGCCCGGTGACGAATCGCACCCGGCTCTGCTATAAGCCCGGAGAACCGGTGTACGCACCTTCCATCCCCTCAGGCAGACCATGGGACGCTGGCGACCCCCTCCACCCAAGTCATCCCCCTACATCACCGCCGAAGGCTTCGATCGGCTGCAGGCGGAGCTCGCCGCGCTGTGGCCCCACCGCCGGGAGGTGACGAAGCACCTGGCGGCGGCCGCCGCGGAGGGGGACCGTTCGGAAAACGCCGAATACATCTACCGCAAGAAGGAGCTGCGCGGGATCGACCGGCGCATCCGCTACCTGCAGAAGCGCCTGCCGCTGCTCCAGGTGGTGCGCGACGCCCCCGGGGATCGCGAGCGGGTGTTCTTCGGCGCCCACGTGGTGCTGGAGGACGAGGACGGTGCCGAGCTGCGCCTGCGCATCGTGGGCGCCGACGAGATCGAACCGGGGCGCAACCACATCAGCGTGGACTCCCCCATGGCCCGGGCCCTGCTCAACCGGGGACTGGACGACGAGGTGCGGGTGCTCACGCCGGAGGGGGAACGGCGCTACTACGTCATCGCCGTCCACTACGGGAACCTGCCGGAGCCGGACGATGCGCCCTGAAACCGCGTCGGCGCAGGCCTTGCCACCCTCCCCCGCGCCTCACTCCTTCCCGAACAGCCGCTCCAGGGCCACGCGGGCGGCGGCCTCCTCCTCCGACTCCGGCTTCCGCTCCGTGGCGGCGACCGCCGCCGCGGGCGGCTCCTCGCCGAACAGCGCGGCCAGTTCCACCAGCGCCTCCGCCTCCTCACCCGGATCGGCCGGCTGCCAGGCGCCGACCCGGGGCTGGAACCAGTCGCAGAAGTTGGCCCGCTCCTTGTCGGTCACATCCTCGGCGCGGTCCTCCCGGCACTGCCCCGCGACCGCGGGGTCCCAGGCCCGGCACAGCCGGCACACATGCAGCTCGGCGTCACAGGCGCGGCACACGGCCCGTCGCGACAGCGGCAGCGGCCACTCCTCGATGGACCCACCGCACTTCCAGCACACCAGCGGCTCGGTCATGATCCTTCTCCCTGGCGGGAAATCTGCCCCCATCATGACCCTGTGGGGGGCGCGGTTCAAACACCCGCCGCCCAGGCCCTGTACCCGTGCCCGCGCCGCGCTACACTCAGGGCCGGTGACGGAATTCCCGCGACGCCGGAGGGGCGGCCGCCCGGGCGGGATGTTTCCGCGGGATGCCGGCCGGAGGATGGATCGGAAATGAACCCATGCCCGCACAGCTGATGGAATCGACCCCGGAGCCGGTGGTCCGGGCAACCGGCCTGGTGAAGCGCTACGGCGACCGCAACGCCGTCGACGGGGTGGACCTGGAGATCCGCCGCGGGCGCTGTTTCGGCTTTCTCGGCCCCAACGGCGCCGGCAAGACCACCACCCTGCGCATGCTGCTGGGCCTCACGCCGCCCGACGGCGGCACCCTGACGGTCTTCGGCCGCCCGGTGCCGGCGCAGGCCCGCGCGGTGCGCGCCCGGGTGGGCGTGGTGCCCCAGCTGGACAACCTGGATCCGGACTTCACCGTGGCCGAGAACCTGCGCATGTACGCCAGCTACTTCGGCCTGCCCGCCGACCCGCGGCGCATCGCCGCGCTGCTCGACTTCGCGGCGCTCGCGGAACGGGGCGGCGCCCGGACCGAGACCCTGTCGGGAGGCATGAAGCGGCGCCTGACCATCGCCCGCGCCCTGGTCAACGATCCGGAGCTGGTGGTGCTCGACGAGCCCACCACCGGGCTCGATCCCCAGGCCCGCCACGTCATCTGGGGCCGGCTGGCGGACCTGCGCGCCCGCGGCACCACGCTGATCCTCACCACCCACTACATGGAGGAGGCCGAGCGGCTCTGCGACGAGCTGGTGATCATGGATCACGGCCGCATCCTCGACCAGGGCTCGCCGCGGGCGCTCATCGCCCGGCACGTGGAGCCGGAGGTGGTGGAGGTGCGCAGCGAGAGCGGCGCGCTGCTGGTGGAGCACGACGCCCCCGCGGGCTGCCGGCTGGAGCGCATGGGCACCAGCCTCTACTGCTACACCCGGGAGCCGGCGCCGCTCATCGAGCGGCTGCAGGCGGCCCCCGGCGTCATCTTCCTGCACCGGCCCGCCGGGCTGGAGGATGTCTTCCTCCGCCTGACCGGGCGGGAGCTGCGCGACTGATGGCGCCCTGGAGCCCCCCCCGGCTGCGGCGCGGCGCCTTCGCCGTCTGGCGCCGCAATCTGCTGGTGTGGCGCAAGCTCATCGGCCCCGCCATCGTGATGAACTTCGGCGAGCCCGCCCTCTACCTGCTCGGGCTCGGCTACGGCCTCGGCTTCTTCGTCGGCCAGGTGAACGAACTGCCCTACCTGGCCTTCCTGGCCTCGGGCATCGTGGCCTCCTCGGCCATGACCACCGCCGCCTTCGAGGGCATGTATTCGGTCTACACCCGGATGGTGCCCCAGCGCACCTACGAGGCCCTGCTGGCCACGCCGCTGGAGGTGGACGACATCCTCGCCGGGGAGATGCTCTGGTGCGCCACCAAGAGCGTGTTCAGCAGCGCCGCCATCCTGGTGGTGGCGGCCCTGCTCGGGGTGGTGGCGGGCTGGCAGGCCCTGTGGGTCCTGCCGGTGGTGTTCCTGGCCGGGATGTGCTTCGCCGGGCCGGCGATGATGATGAGCGCCGTGTCCACCAGCTACGACTTCTTCAACTACTTCTTCGTGCTGGTGATCACGCCCATGTACCTGCTGTGCGGGGTGTTCTACCCGGTGGAGACGCTGCCCCGGGCGCTGCAGGGCTTCATCCAGTTCCTGCCGCTGACCCACGCGGTGGCCCTCGCCCGGCCGCTGGTCACCGGCCTGCCGCTGGATGGGGTGCCGTTGCACCTGGCGGTGCTGGCCGCCTACGCCGCGGTGAGCTACTACCTGGCCGTGGTGCTGGTGCGCAGGCGGCTGCTGGTCTGAGCGGGGCGCTGGCCGGCGGCCGCCGGTCAGCTCTTCAGGCCGAGCGGGTTGAGCAGCCCCTCGGCTTCGAGGAGGGCGCCGACATGGGCGCGCACGGCCTTGCCGTTGTCGAACTCGAGCACCTCGAGGGCCAGCTCGCGGGCCCGGTCGAGGGTGATGTTGCGGATTGCCCACTTCACCAGCGGCACGCTCGGCACGCCCATGCTCAGGGTGTCGAAACCGAGCCCCATGAGAATCACCGCGGCCACCGGATCACCGGCCATCTCGCCGCAGATGCTCACCGGCTTACCCTCCGCGTGGGCGCCGTCCACCACCTGTTTCAGCGCGTGCAGCACGCCGGGATGAAGGGTGTTGAACAGCCCGGCGACCCGGGCGTTGTTGCGATCCACGGCCAGCAGGTACTGGGTCAGGTCGTTGGAGCCCACGGAGAGGAAATCCACCCGCCGCGCCAGGGCCCGGATTTGGTACACCGCCGAAGGCACCTCCACCATCACGCCCACCCGGGGCATGGCGATGGAGGGACCCTCCTCCTCCAGGACCTCGGCATAGGCCCGGTGGATGAGCTGCAGCGACTCATCCACCTCGTCCACGCCGCTGATCATCGGCAGCAGGATCTGCAGGTTGCCGAGGCCGCTGCTGGCCCGCAGCATGGCGCGCACCTGGACCAGGAATATCTCGGGGTGATCGAGGGTGATGCGGATGCCGCGCCAGCCGAGGAAGGGGTTGTCCTCCACCACCGGGAAGTAGGGCAGCGCCTTGTCCCCGCCCACGTCGAGGGTGCGCATGACCACGGGGCGCGGGGCGAAGCGCTCCAGCACCTCCCGGTAGAGCACCCGCTGCTCGTCCTCGTCCGGGAACCGTTCCCGGATCATGAACGGGATCTCGGTGCGGTAGAGGCCGATGCCCTCCGCACCGCTGTTCAGCGACGGGGTGATGTCGGCCAGCAGGCCCGTGTTCACGAACAGCGGCAGATGGTGCCCGTCGGGGGTCTGGGCGAGCAGGTGGCGCAGGCCGGTGAGCCCCACCTGCAGCTCCTTCTCCTCCCGGGCCAGGCGCTGGTACTCCTCCAGCAGGGTGGCGGAGGGGGCGAGGATGGCGCGCCCCTGGTTGCCGTCCACCACCACCTGCAGCCCCTCGCTGCGGGCCACCTTGAGCTCCTGCAGCCCCATCACCGCCGGCACGCCGAGCGCCCGGGCCAGGATGGCCACGTGGGAGGAGCTCGAACCGTGCACCGAGACGATGCCGGCGAGGCGCTCGGGCGGCACCTCGGCAAGCTCCGAGGCGCTGATCTCCTCGCCCACCAGGATGGTGTCCTGCGGCCAGCTGTCGCGCCTCGGCTCCGACTCCTGCAGGTGCGCCAGGATGCGTCGGCCGATGTCCTTGAGATCCGCGGCCCGCTCGCGCAGGTACTCGTCCTCCAGCCCCTCGAACACCCGCACGTGATCGCGGATGGCGTCGCGCAGGGCCGCCGGCGCCCAGGAACCCGCGCGGATGTAGGCCTCGGTCTTCCCCACCAGGGTATCGCTGCCGAGGATCTGGATGAAGGCGTCGAACAGCACCTGGTCCTCGGGCGGCAGGGAGGGCGAGAGCTGCTTGGAGAGCTGGCGGATCTCCGCCTTGGCCCCCTCCAGCGCCTGGTGGAAGGCCTGGATCTCCATCTCCACGTCCTCGGCGGCCCGATCGGGCACCGCCTCCAGGTCCGCCGGCGGGTAGACCACCACCGCGGTGCCGATGCCGACCCCGGGCGCGCCCGCCACGCCGGTATACCAGTTGCCGGTCAGGCTCGAGCCGGTGCGCCCCAGCTCCTGGATGTCACCGGTGGCCAGGGCGTGGGCTATCACCCCGGCCAGCTGGGCGGACATGGTGATCAGGAACGCCACCTCGCCGCCGTCGAAGCGCCGCCGCTCCTGCTGCTGGACCACCAGCACGCCCAGCACCCGGCGCTGGTGGATGATGGGCACGCCGAGGAAGCTGTTGTAGCGCTCCTCGCCCGTTTCGGGGAAATAGAGATAGCGGGGGTGGGTGGGCGCGTCCTCGAGGTTGACCGGCTCCTCGCGCTGGGCCACGTAGCCCACGAGGCCCTGGTCGAAGGTGAGGCGGACCACGCCCACCGCCTCCTGGCGCAGGCCGTCGGTGGCCATCAGCCGGAGGTCCTTGTGCTCCGGATCCACCAGGTAGACCGAGCAGACATGGGTGTCCATCGCCGCCTTGACGCTGGCGACGATGATGGAGAGCGCTTCGCCGAGATTGCGGGCGGCGTTGACGTCCTGGACGATTCGGCGAAGTGTCTTGAGCATCGGGTGTCCTGTTCAGCGGGCCGCGTAGGGTCGGTCCGTTACCGGTCCTTCAGGCCCGGCGCACCTGGTCGCGTTCCGCCGTGCGTTCGCGCAGCCGCAGCTCGGCGAACAGCGACGGCGCCAGCTCCTGCAGCGCGGCACGGTAGACTTCCCGCTTGAAGGCCACCACCTGGCGCAGGGGATACCAGTAGCTGACCCAGCGCCAGTGATCGAACTCGGGTTTCGCGGTGCAGTCGAAGCGGACCTTGTCCTCGCTCGCCAGCAGCCGCAGCAGGAACCACTTCTGCTTCTGCCCGATGCAGACGGGATCGGCGTTGCGCCGCACGTAGCGGCGTGGCAGGCGGTAGCGCAGCCAGCCGCTGGTGCGGGCGATGATCTGCACGTCCGCCGCGCCCAGGCCGACCTCCTCCTCCAGCTCGCGGAACAGGGTCTCCTCGGGCGACTCCTCCCGCAGCATGCCGCCCTGGGGAAACTGCCAGGCGTTCTGGCCGACGCGGCGAGCCCAGAAGAGCTGCCCCCTGTCGTTGGTCAGGATAATCCCGACGTTTGCCCTGAACCCCTGAGAATCAATCACTTATAAAACACCCGAGCCTTTTCGACCAACCACAATTCTTCCACAACACAGGCCGGGGCGGCAAGCCGCCCCGGTTTTACCTGCAACCCGCGCAACGGTATCCTTACGGATTGGATCGTCCAGGGAGCGAATCCGCCTTGACCCTCGCCATCTTCGACCTCGACAACACCCTCATCGCCGGGGACAGCGACTACCTGTGGGGCCAGTACCTGGTGGAGCGGGGCATCGTCGACGGCGATGCCTATGCGCGCGAGAACCAGCGCTTCTACGACGAGTACGTGCGCGGGGTGCTCGACATCCACGAATTCCTGCGCTTCTCCCTGCGGCCGCTGGCGGAAAACCCGCGCCCACGCCTGCTGGAGTGGCGCGAGGAGTTCATGGCGGAGAAGATCCGTCCCATCCTGCTGCCCAGGGCCCGGGCGCTGCTCGAAAGCCACCGGCAGCGGGGCCACTACCTCCTGATCATCACCGCCACCAACCACTTCGTCACCGAACCCATCGCCGCCGAGTTCGGGGTGGATCACCTGATCGCCACCGATCCGGAGCTGGTGGACGGCCGCTACACCGGCGAGGTGGCGGGGATTCCCAGCTTCCGCGAGGGCAAGGTCCAGCGCCTGACCCGCTGGCTGGAGCAGACCGGCCGCAACCTGGCCGGCAGCCACTTCTACAGCGACTCCCACAACGACCTGCCGCTGCTGGAGCTGGTCTCCAGCCCGGTGGCGGTGGACCCGGACGAGACCCTGCGCCAGCACGCGGAGTTCCGCGGCTGGCCCGTCATCAGCCTGCGCGACCGCCCGGCGCCGGTGGACGAGGAGGCGGAGGCCTACGCTTGAAGCGCGGCCCCCGGCGATGCTGACCCGCCCCCCCTCCTCGCCGCGCCGCGCGGGACGCCTCCTGATCCTGTTGCTGCTGCCCGCCGTTCCCGCCAGCCTCGCCCTGGCATTGGTCTCCGGCAGCCTGGATGCCGGCTGGCCGACCCTGCTCACCCTCGCCACGGGCGGCGATGGGGGCCTGCCGGGACAGGTCGTCCTGGAGCTGCGCCTGCCCCGCGCCCTGGCCGCCTTCGCCACCGGCGGCCTGCTGGCGCTGGCCGGCACCCTGATGCAGGTGCTGCTGCGCAACCCCCTCGCCGATCCCTATGTCCTCGGGGTCTCCGGCGGCGCCGCGGTGGCCGCCCTGGGCGCCATGATCGCGGGGGCGGCCGCGGTCTGGCTGCCCCTGGCCGGCTTCGCCGGCGCCCTGCTCTCCACCTTCCTGGTGTTCGGTCTGGCCCGGGGCGAGGGCAGCTGGACCGGCACCCGGCTGCTGCTCACCGGCGTGGTGGTGGCCGCGGGCTGGGGCGCCCTCATCAGCCTCCTGCTGAGCCTCGGTCCGACCGCGCAGCTGCGGGGCATGCTGTTCTGGCTCATGGGCGACCTGGCCCACGCCGGCCATGCGGGGCTCGGCTTCACGGTGCTCGGCCTGGGCCTCGCCCTCACCCTGCCCCTGGCCCGCCAGCTCAATCTCCTCGCCCGCGGCGACCTCCAGGCCGGGGCCCTGGGCGTGGCGGTCCAGCCCCTGCGCCTGCGCCTCTATGTCCTCGCCTCCCTGCTCACCGCCGGCGCCGTGGCGCTGGCCGGGAGCGTGGGTTTCGTCGGCCTGGTGGTCCCCCACCTGCTGCGGCTGCTGGGGGCCACCGACCACCGCGTCCTCATGCCCGCCGCGGTGCTGCTGGGCGGCGTCCTGCTGACCCTGGCCGACACCCTGGCCCGCACCGTGATCGCGCCCCAGCAGCTGCCGGTGGGCGTGGTGACGGCCCTGGTGGGCGTGCCCGTGTTCCTCTACCTGCTGCGCCGGGAGTCCCGCCGGTGAGCGCCCTGCTGGAGACCGCCGGGCTCACGGTGGAGGTGGGCGGGGTGCGGGTCTGCGCCGGGCTGGAACTGGCCGTTGCACCGGGCCAGTGCTGGGGCATCCTGGGGCGCAACGGCACCGGCAAGACCACCCTGCTCCACACCCTGGCGGGCCTGCGGCCGCCGGCGGCCGGCCGGATCCGCCTGGACGGCCGCGCGCTCCCCGGTCTCGAACGCCGGACCGTGGCCCGGCGGCTGGGGATCCTGCTGCAGGATTACGTCGACGCCTTTCCCTCCACCGTCCTCGAAACGGCCCTCACCGGCCGCCACCCCCATCTCGGGCCGTGGGAATGGGAAGGGCCGGCGGATCTCGCCGCCGCCCGCGCCGCCCTGGGCCGGGTGGGGCTCGGGGCGTTCGAATCGCGCCCGGTGCAGACCCTCTCGGGCGGCGAGCGCCGCAGGCTCGCCATCGCCACCCTGCTGACCCAGGACCCGGCGCTCTATCTCCTCGACGAGCCCACCAACCACCTGGATCTCAACCACCAGGTCTCGGTGCTGGAGGAGCTTTCACGCACCCTGCGCCGCGGCGGGCGGGCGGCACTGATGGTGCTGCACGATCCGAACCTGGCGGCGCGCTTCTGCGATCGTCTGCTGCTGCTCCACGGGGAGGGGGTGACCCAGGCCGGCCCCGCCACGGACCTGCTCACCGCCGCCAACCTCGAGCGCCTCTACCGCCACCCCATGCGCGCCATCCCGACGCCCTCCGGCACGGCATGGCTGCCGGGCTGAATTCGGCGACCAAGGCTCGACACGGCCTGTGGGCCGCTCCGCTCGGAAACTCTCCAGCGGGAACACTCCGCCCTTCCGTGAGCAAGCTCCGCAACGGCTCTTCAGCCATCACCCGGCCGTGGGAACCTGGTGCGGATTTCGCGATTCCCCGGCAATTGACAGCCCCGGGGCGGCAAACCATAGTAACTTCATAAGATTTTTAGGCGACCATGGTCGGCGGGCCGCGTTGCCAGCCCTGCGCCGATAGGGCACGACACAATTACAACAACGGCCATATGGGGTAGGCAAAGGATGGGGCAAGGGGACGAACCCGGGAGACACGGCGGCCGGAACGAGCTGAAGATCGTCCAGGGCGTGACCCTGTTGCTGGCCCTGGTGGTCACGGTCTACGCCACACTGGGAACCTGGGAAACCTACCGCCTGAACGCCGCGCTGCATCGTGCGGAAATCGGCACCAACATCCTCTACGCGGTACTGCAGACGGGGCCCTCCTTCGCCCTGGAGCGGGGCTGGACCTCGGTCTACATGGGTCGTCCGCTGGAGAAACGGACAACCGCCCTGGAGCACCTGGAGCGGCTGCGGCAGGCGGCCGACCTCCGCTGGCAGTGCCTGCTGACCGGACTCGACCGAACCGCCGGGCCCCTGCTGCGGTCCGCGCCGGTCCGCACCGCCTACACCCGCCTGGTCGAGGCCCGCATGGGCCTCGACCTGATGCGCAAGCGGGCCGACAAGGCCCTCGCAAGCGACGGTCCCACCCTTGGGCTCGACGAAGTATTCCTTCCCATCTCGAACTTCAACGCCGCCCTCTGGGAACTGGCCCAGGCCATCTACACCAGCACCGACGGGGGGCGCCTGCTGGAGCTTCGCGACTACCGGCTGAGCTCGCTCGCCTGGCGGCTCGCCGAGTTCACCGGCCAGAGCCGGGCCATCGTCGGCTATTTCCTCAGTGCGGAGATGCCCCTCGACAACCACGCCCATGACCGGCTCCAGGGCACCTTTGCACTGGCTGAAGAGGCGCTGGATGAACTCACCGGACTCGAACACGCCGGCCTCACCGAGACCGCCATCAGCAGAAACATGCAGCAGATCGGCCTGATGATGGGGCGCGGATTCTCGTCACGGCTGGAGGCGATCCTCGGCACCCCGCCCGATACCGTTCCCGACGGTGACGCGGAGACGTGGATGAGCACCGCCACCACCGCCGTCAATGCCGTGGTCGGGCTGTCCGATACGCTGATCGCAGCCACCCGGGAGCGCAGTGTCCACACCCTGGGCGGCAGTGACCGGATTTTCATCTTCAACGGCCTGCTGCTGCTGGCCGTGGGCCTCCTGACCCCTCTCAGCCTGGTCCGGTCGCGACGCTCGGCGACGCTGCTGTTCGAGAGGAAGGAACTGGCGGAGGTGACCCTGCGCTCCATCGGCGACGGGGTCATCACCACCGACGCGGAGATGCGCATCGAGCACCTCAATCCCATCGCCGAGCAGCTCACGGGCTGGAGCGCCCGGGAGGCCCGCGGCCAGCCCCTGGACCAGGTGTTCCGCATCCTCAACCGCTACACCCGCGAGGCACTGCCCACGCCGGTGCAGCGCTGCCTCGCCTCCCGCAAGATCGTCGGGCTGAGCAGCGACACCCTGCTCCTGCGCCGGGACGGCACCGAGGTCATCATCCAGGACTCCGCCGCCCCCATCCGCGACAACCGGGGCCGCATCGTGGGCGCGGTCATGGTCTTCTACGACGTGCTCCACCCCTGGACCGGCGAGCACCTGCTCTCCTACCACGCCACCCACGACCCGGTCACCGCGCTCGCCAACCGCTGGGAGTTCGAGCGCCACCTGCTCCAGGCGGTGGGCGAGACACAGGACGGGGACGCCCAGCACGCCCTCTGCTACCTGGACGTGGACCAGTTCAAGGTCGTCAACGACACCTGCGGCCACGCCGAGGGCGACGACCTGCTGCGCCGCCTCAGCAGCCACCTCAAGGGGGGCCTGCCGCCCGGCGCATTCCTCGCCCGGCTCGGCGGCGACGAGTTCGGCCTGCTGCTGCGCGACTGCCCCCTGGAGGAGGCGGTGAAAACCGCCGATGGCCTGCGGGAGGCCGCGATCCTGTTCCGCTTTCCCTGCGCCCACGGCCAGGGCGTGCACCGGGTCAGCCTCAGCATCGGCGTGGTGCCCGTCACCCGCGACAGCCCCAGCCCGGCGGAACTGCTCTCCCAGGCCGACGCCGCCTGCTATGCCGCCAAGGACAAGGGCCGCAACCGGGTCCAGGTCTTCGTGCCCGGGGACCGGGAGATGTCGGTCCTGCACGGCGAAATGCGCTGGGTGACCCTCCTGCAGGAGGCCCTCGAGCACGACCGGCTCGAACTCCACTGCCAGGAGATCCGCCCGCTGGCCGCCGGCCGCCCGGGCTATTGCGAAGTCCTGGTCCGCATGCAGGGCGAGGCGCCCGGGCAGCAGCCCATTCCGCCCGGCCACTTCATCCCCGCCGCGGAGCGCTACAACCTGATGCCCGGCCTCGACCGCTGGGTCATCGAGCACACCTTCCGGGTACTTGCGGATCCCCGCCTGCGGGCACTGGCTCCGAATCAGCCGCTCTGCAGCATCAACCTCTCCGGTGACTCCCTGCGCCGCCACGAGATGATCGATTTCATCATCGACCGGCTGCGCCACCACGCCATCCCGGGCGATCGCGTCTGCTTCGAAATCACTGAGACCTCGGCCATCGGCAGCCTGGAACAGGCGGTGACCTTCATCGAGAGCCTCCGCGCCCAGGGCTGCCACTTCGCCCTGGACGACTTCGGCACCGGGCTGTCCTCCTTCACCTACCTCAAGCGCCTGCCGGTGGACTGCGTGAAGATCGACGGCAGCTTCATCCGCGACCTGCAGCGGGACCCCACCGACCAGGCCATGGTGCGGGCGATCCACGTGGTGGCGCAGGCCATGGGCAAGTACACGGTGGCCGAGTGGGTGGAAGATGCCGGGACCCTGGAGATGCTGCGCGGGATCGGCATCGACTTCGTCCAGGGCTTCCACGTCGACAAGCCCAAGCCCATCGCCGGCTACCTGGATAGCCTGGAACACGGCGCACCCGAGGGCGGCTGAATCATGCCCCAGCCATCGGGACCGGCCCGCGGCGGGAATGCCGGCGGCGCCAGTCCCGCTGAGACGCCGCGACACCCGTTCCGGCCGCTGCGGCGCACCGAAATCAATCCCGCGGCCGACATCCACAATAGATGTATATGATATACATCAAATATATAAGCTGATGTATTTATTGTGTATTTAATTAATCTTCGGTTAAGGTTCCAGCAGCTAGGGTGCAACTTCCAATGTCTTGACCGGCGCGTACCCCATGCGCCGAATCACTGCCCGGAGGACACCCAATGCACAACCGACTCACCCCGCTCCTGCTCGCAGGACTCCTGATTGCACCGGCCGCCTGGGCCGCCCAGGGCCACGAACACGAACACGGCGGCGCGCCGGCGCCGGCCCTCAGCCTGCACCAGGGCGAGCGCTGGCCCACCGACGCGCCCCTGCGCCAGGGAATGGGCGCCATCCTGGCGCTGATCAACGAGCGCCTGCCGCGCATTCACAGCGACGTGGCGACGGAACAGGACTACGGCGAGCTCGCCGACGGGGTGGAGGCGCAGCTGGGCTACATGTTCCAGAACTGCCACCTCGATCCGGCGACCGACGCCACCCTGCACACGGTGCTCACCGACGCCATCGAGGGTGTGCCCGTCATGCGCGGCGAGCGGCCGGACATCTCCCGCCGCGACGGCGCCCTGGGGGTGATACGGACGCTGGAGAACTACGGGAGCTACTTCGACCACCCCGGCTGGAGCGGCCTGGACAGGCACTGACCCGTCGTCAACAGCCCTCTCCGCGACGGGAGCCGTCGCGGAGAGGCGCTCAGGCGGCGTCGGAGTGGAGGCTCTCGCGCAGACGCGCGACCCGCGGGGGAACGGTGGTCTGGTGGCTGCCGGCGAGGCTGAGCAGGTGCGCGAAGAAGCGGGTCTTCGGATCCTCCACCTGTTTCAGCAGGCGGCCGAAGATGGTGTTGACCTCCCCCTCCTCCAGCTTGAGGGTCAGGTCGAGCGCCTGCTCCAGGGACAGCCCCTCGACGTTGCGCTCGATGCGCCGCAGCTTCTGCAGGATCTCGCGCATTTCCGGGTCGCGGACACTGGGAATGAAGGTCAGGGCCGAGTCCTGGCGGACCGTGTACAGGCACAGCATCATCACCTGCCCATGCTGGATCTCCTCGCGCTCGAGCTCCCGGAACAGATCCCGGGCCTCGGCATTGAGGCTGAAGCGTTCCGCGAGCCGGCCGTAGATGCGGGCCACGCGGTACTCGAGCAGGGCGGAGAGCCGGTAGGCGTTGCCCACCCGTCCGGGCATGGGAATGCCGTGGCGCAGGTGCCAGTCGGCCACCGCCTCGAACAGATCGGTCCGGCGCATGAGGATGAGATTGAGGTAGACGCCCACGCCGAACAGGCCGATGATGTCGGCGGCGTTGCGTACGATGAAGTCGCGATCCACCAGGGCTTGCATGATTGACCTCCCGAACCGGGGAATTTCTGTTATATTTAGAACCTGCGCGGCGGAGAGGTCAAAGTAAAGCCGCCGGCCCCCGAAATAAATGACCAATGTCAGTAATATTATTGATTTTGGTCAATTTTTTATTTTTATCCCTCCCTCGATCGCACCTCCCCATCGCCTCCCGTGGCGAGTCCGTTGCCGCCACCGGGAAACGCCGCTGTCCGCGCCGGCGCCGCCCGCCCGTGACCGCCGGTCTCAGGCCGGCAGCACGCGGGTGAAGAAGGCCTTCAGGTACTCGGTCTCGGGAATGGCGGGATGGATGGGGTGGTCGGGCCCCTGGTGCCCCTGCTCCAGGATCTGGAGGTTGCGGTCGAGGTGGCGCGCGGCGCCGAGCAGGGTGTCGCGGAGGGTGTCGCGCTGCAGGTGGAAGGAGCAGGAGCAGGAGACCAGGATGCCGTCCCGGCCCAGCACCTGCATGGCGGCCTGGTTGACGCGGCGGTAGGCCGCGACGCCCTCCTTCACATCCTTGCGGCGCTTGATGAAGGCGGGCGGATCCAGCACCACCACGTCGAACCGCTCGCGCTCCTCGCGCAGGGCCTTCAGCGCCTCGAAGGCGTCGCCCTGCAGGGTCGCCACCCGCTCCGCCACCCCGTTCAGGGCGGCGTTGCCGTGGACCCGCTCGAGGGCGGGCGCCGAGGCGTCCACGCACAGCACCCCGGCCGCGCCCGCCGCGGCGGCCTGCACGCCCCAGCCGCCCAGGTAGCTGAACAGGTCCAGCACCCGCCGGCCGGCGACGTAGCGGGCCAGCCGGGCGCGGTTGTCGCGGTGGTCGTAGAACCAGCCGGTCTTCTGGCCGCCGAGCAGCGGCGCGCGGAAGCGGACGCCGTTCTCCTCCAGCTCCACCTCCTCCGGCACCGGGCCCAGCGCCGGCTCCACGTAGAGATCCAACCCCTCCAGGGTGCGGATGGAAGTGTCGTTGCGGAACAGGATGGCCGCGGGTTTCAGCACCTTCTCCAGCGCTGCCGTCACCGCCTCCCGCTGCCGTTCCATGCCGGCGGTGGTGATCTGCGCCACCAGCACCTCACCGAACCGGTCCACCACCAGCCCCGGCAGTCCGTCGCTCTCGCCGTGGACCAGGCGGTAGAAGGGCCGCCCGAACAGCGCCTCGCGCAGGGCCAGCGCCACCTTCAGCCGGTGCACCAGCAGCGAGGGGCCGAAGGGGTGCTTCGGGTCGCGGCTCACCAGCCGCGCGCCGATGAGCGAGTGGGGATTGGCGTAGCCGGTGCCGAGCGCATGGCCGCGGTAATCCTCGATCACCACCGGTACGCCGGGCTCCAGCGTCTTCAGCGGCGTCGCCTCCACGTCCACCTCGTTGCTGAACACCCACAGGTGGCCGGCCCGCAGGCGCCGCTCCTCGCCGCGCTTCAGGCGCAGGGGATGGAACTCCGTCACGGTCTCCACCTCAGGCCCGCGCCGCGCGGCCGGCGGGCTGCTTCCAGCCCGGCTCCGGCTGCTCGCCCCGCGGCGGGCGCACGGTGTAGGAGCGGGTGGTGCCCGACTCGAAGTAGGTGCGGGTGAGCAGCTCGCTCAGCACGCCGGTGGTGAGGAACTGCACCGCCATCACCACGAACAGGATGCCCACCAGCAGCAGCGGGCGGGTGCCGATATCCTCGCCCAGGAACAGCTTCACCCCCAGCAGCCAGGTGAGCGCGACGCCGCCGATGGCGCCGAACACCAGGCCGATGCGGCCGAAGAAGTGCCCCGGCCGGGCGCGGAAGCGCATGAAGAAGTAGACCGACAGCAGGTCCAGCAGCACCCGGTAGACCCGCGACAGGCCGTACTTCGACTCGCCAAACTTGCGCGCGTGGTGGTTCACCACCATCTCCTTGATGCGCGCCGGCGAGGTCAGGGAGGCCACCCAGGCGGGGATGAAGCGGTGCATCTCGCCGTACAGGCGCACGTCGCGGATGACGTCGCCCCGGAACACCTTCAGGCTGCAGCCGTAGTCGTGCAGGTGCACGCCGGTGATGCGGGCGATGAGGCGGTTGGCGATGCGCGAGGGGACCTTGCGCAGCCACAGGTTGTCCTGGCGGTTCTTGCGCCAGCCGGCCACCATGTCCAGGTCTTCGGCCACCAGCCGCGCCACCATGCGCGGAATGTCCACGGGATCGTTCTGCAGGTCGCCGTCGAGCATGGCCACCACCGTGCCGCGAGCATGATCGATGCCCGCCTGCATGGCCGCCGTCTGGCCGAAGTTGCGCTGCAGGGTCACGACGCGCACGTGGCTGCCGTAGCGCCGCGCCTCGTCCTGGAGGCGCGCGACCGTGGCGTCGGTGCTGCCGTCGTCCACGAGGATCAGCTCCCAGGGTCCGGCGTAGCCGGCCAGCCCCTCGTGCACGCGGGCCAGCAGGGGCACCACGTTGTCCTCCTCGTTGTACATGGGAATGACGATGGACAGGCTCTCGGAGACGGGCGTGTCGGAAGTGGGAGTGTCGGTGGTCACGTCTGCTTGCAAGCCTCTGCTCGATGAATGGAAAACGGTCGCCGGGCGGCCGGATTACTGGAAGTGCCCTGGAGTCGCCGCTCCCCGGCGGGCGAACAGGCGCAGAAGCGGGGGCAGCAGGCAGACGACGGCAATCAGCCGCTGCCAGTTCTCCACGCCGTAGCCGGTCTTCTGTCCCACCAGGAGCGTCGCCGCGCAACCGAGCAGGAGCACCGCGAACAGCGCCTGCGCCCGGCCCGAGAGCCCCCAGGCCCAGCGCCGCGCGATCCAGGTGCCGGCCACGGCGGCCAGCCACCCGCCGCCGGCGCCGGCCAGCACATCCACCGGCCAGTGTACACCAACCACCGACCGCGACAGACCCACCAGCAGGGCCAGCACCGCCAGGGAGCGGGTGTGCCAGCGGCCCGGGAAGTGCAGCGCCACCACGCCGGCCAGGGTGAAGATGGTGGTGGTGTGGCCGGAGGGGAAGGAGCCGGCCTTGAAGGCCGGCCCGATGATGTGCAGCGTCGCCGCGTCCAGCAGCGCCGGCGGGCGCGGCAGGGCCAGCAGGTCCTTCAGCCCGTGCACGTAGAGGGTCGCCAGCACGGCGGCCACCACCGCGGCCCGGATGATGTCGGGGCGCCGGCCGATGAAGGGCGCCAGCAGCGTGAGCGCCACCACCGTGTCGCCGAGCACGGTCAGGGCCGCCCAGACGCTGTCGCCGGTCACGGCGCCCCAGCCGTTGAGGAAGCGGAACAGGGCCAGGTTGTTGTCGCCCATGGCCACGATCAGCAGCGCGGCGGCCGCCAGCAGCGGCACCGCCCAGACCCGGGGATCGCCGAGACGCCCCACCGCCGGAATGTCGTAGTCGAGCCTCATGGCCGCACCCGCGCCAGCGCCACGCCCTGCCGGTCGTAGAGCAGGGTGTAGTCCCCGAGGCGCTCCAGGCGGTGGCTCTTGGTGAGCACCACCTCGCCCGGCCGCGGCTCCCGGCGCGGCACCACCCGCTGCACGTAGACGCTGAAGCTCGGCGTGTTGATGCCCCACATCACCAGGGGGGCGTCGAGCTGGCGGGCCACCGCGGCGGCCTCCCGCACCGGGCGCTGCTGCAGGTCGCCGGCCAGCGGGAACAGCAGCGTCGAATTGGCGAGCGCCAGCACCGCGCCCAGCACCAGCAGCTTCTGCCCCGGCGGCCGCCGCCGCTCGACGGCGAGATAGAGCCCCACCGCGAGCGCCGCGGCGAAGCCGCCGTACCAGGCCGCCCCGGCATACTCGTCCACCGCGCCCAGCGCCGCCCGGTAGTAAGGGTCCTCCACCAGCGGCAGCGCCGCGAGGATGAGCCGCGGCAGGGCCATGAGGAAGCCGAGGTAGAGCAGCCCCGGCAGCAGGGTGAGCCAGCGCGAGCGGAGCCCGTCCAGGTGCAGCGCCATGAGCACCATCAGCCCGGTGTAGCCGTAGTTGAGGTAGTGGGGCAGCTTGGTCCCGGAGAGGGAGAAGAAGACGAACACGAAGGCGAACCAGAGCAGCATGAAGCGCTGCAGGTCGTCGGCCCACACCGCGCGCCAGCGGGCGAACACCCTGAACAGCAGGGCCGTGTGGGGCAGCACCCCCAGCAGCAGGACCGGCAGGTAGTAGAGGAACCCCCCGCCGTGCCCCTCCATGGGCGAGGAGAAGCGGCCCACGTTGTGCTTCATGAAGAAGCCCTGGATGAAGGCGTCGCCCTCCTTCAGGTACTGCGCCAGGTACCAGGGCAGCGCGATGGCCGCGAACAGCAGCAGCCCGCCGGGATGGAACATGGCCCGCAGCCAGCGCCCGGGCTCGCGGCGGCTGAGGCAGTAGAGGAAGGTCACCGCCGCCGGGACCAGCACCGCCACCGGTCCCTTGGCCAGGAAGCCCAGCCCGGCGCAGGCGAAGGCGGCAAGGATCCAGCGCCGCCCCCCCTCGCGCAGGTGCAGGTAGGCGGCCAGCACCGCGGCGGCGAGCAGGACGTTGAGCAGCGCGTCGGCCGTGGCCGCCTTGGCCATGACCGTGATCATCAGCGCCGTGGCGGTCAGTCCGGCGCCGTAGAGGGACTCGCGCGGACCCGCCACCCGGCCCATGAAGGCGCCCACCAGCAGTACCCAGAGGCTCGCCGAGAGCGCCGAGGGCAGGCGGAAGGCGAACTCGTTCACCCCGAAGGCGAGCACCGCCGCGGCCTGCAGCCAGTAGACCAGGATCGGCTTGTCGTAGCGGGGCTCGCCGTTGAGGTAGGTGGAGATGAAATCCCCGCGCTCGAACATCTCGCGTGTGGCCTCGCTGAAGGCCCCCTCGTCGAGGTCGAACAGGGGCACCGAGCCGATGCCCACCCAGAACCCCGCCACCACGGCCAGCAGCACCAGCGCCAGCAGCGCCCGGTGCTCGGCGGCTGCGAGCGGCGGGCTGTGGTTCGATTGCGGGCTCATGGGGGGACCGGGCTCAGTACTTGCCCGGCTCGGGCCAGTCGACGGGCCGGAAATCCTCGCACAGGTAGCCGCGCAGCAGGCGGATCACCCGTCCGTCGGCATCCACCGCGGGCACCACCGGCAGCGCGCTGCAGCGGGCGAAGGCGGCCTCCACCACCGCCGGCAGCTCCGGGTCGTCGCTCACGTAGAGCCCGGTCCGGCCCGCCTCCCGCTGCGGTCCCGGCCACAGGTCGCGCTGGTTGTAGCGCCGATCCCTGTCGCCGGTCTGGTAGACGGGGATCTCCCGCGGCCAGTAGTAGGCGATCCAGGCCCCCATCTTGTAGTCGTCCACCAGCGCGAACCGGGCCGCGGGCGCCTGGGCGGCGAGCCGGGCCACCGGATCGGACCATTCGCGCAGGCGGTGCAGCGGCGCGCGGTCCGCGGGCAGCCCCAGCACCATGGGGAACAGGGCCAGGCCCACGATCGCCACCGACAGCGCCATGCCGCCGGCCAGCACCCGCCGCGCGCCGCGGCCGAGCCCCGGAATGGCGCCCGCGAACAGGGCCAGGAAACCGATATAGACCGGCGCGGCCCAGTTCAGCTGCACCTTCCCGGTGGCCGCCTTGAACAGGAAGAAGGCCAGCCCCGCCAGGGAGACGATCCAGACCAGGCGCCGCGCCGCACCGGCGGGACGCCGCCACAGCACCGTCACCGCCAGCGCCGCCACCAGCGGTGACAGCGCGAGCCACTGCCCGCCGACGAACTCGCCCAGCCTTCCCAGCGACCAGGTGTCCGGCCCCACGTGGCCCAACTCGTGGCGCAGCATCACCCAGTCGTTGGCGGCGTTCCAGACCAGCACCGGGCTCATGAGCACCACCATCAGCGCCAGCCCGTCCCACAGCCGCGGGTCGCGCAGGTGGCGCCAGCGGGCGGGCGAGAGCAGCACCAGCAGCCCGACGATGGCCGGCAGCAGCCCGATGGAGAGCTTGGTCAGCGCCCCCAGGCCCACCGCCGCGCCCAGCTCCAGCCAGGCCCGGGAGCGGCCACCCTCCAGCGCCCGCACCGCCGCCCACAGCCCCCAGGTCCAGAACAGGAACAGAAACACGTCGGTGGTCATCACCAGGCCGAGGGTGAAGTAGAGCGGCGTGGTGAGCCCCAGCAGCACCGCCCACCAGCCCGCGGCGCGGCCGCCGCCCAGGTCGCGGGCCAGGGCGAAGAGCAGCGCCAGCCAGCCGCTGGCGGCGATCCAGGCCGGCAGCCTGGTCTGCCACTCGCCATGGCCGAACAGGCTCTCGCTGGCGAAGATGAGCCACGCCACCAGCGGCCCCTTGGAGTAGTAGCTCCAGTCCAGGTGGCGTGACCACTCCCAGTACTGGGCCTCGTCGAAGTGCATCTCCAGTCCCGCGGCGGCGGCCAGCAGCGCCCGCAGCGCCACCAGCGCCAGCCCCAGCCCCAGCAGCAGCTGCCAGTCGGGACGGGCGGCCAGGCGCGCGGCCCAGGCGGGAGTCCCCCCGCCTGCCGGGGCGGCCATGGGCGGCAGGTCGACGGGTTCGAAGCGGGTCGCCGTCCCGTTGCCCGCCGGGGGTGCCTGCGGCCGCAGGCGCCGGGCGAAGGGCAGGAAGCGCAGCGCCAGCCCGGCCGCCAGCGCCCCCCAGGCCAGGCCGATGCCGGCGCCCGCCAGCACCTGGCTCGGGTAGTGCTTGCCCAGGTAGACCCGGGAGACGGCCACCAGCACGGCGATCACGGCCATGGCCACGGTGAGCCAGCGCGCACGCACGGTCAGGGCAAGGAAGACCGCGGCGGCGAAGAAGTTCAGGGCATGGTTCGAGGGCATGCCCGTCACCGGGGCGTTGCACTGGCGCGGCGCGCCGCCCCCGGGCGGGCGCAGCAGCTCCCAGACCTCGAAGCAGGGCCGGGGCTGCTCGATGAGGTGCTTGAGCAGGTTGCCGATGCCGTCGCCCAGGAGGACGGCGAGAATCAGCAGCCCCCAGAGCTTGACCCCGTCCCGTCCGCGCCAGGCGGCAAGCCCCGCCAGGATGGCCAGCAGCAGCGGGATGGAGAAGGCGCCGCGCTCGGAGACCCAGGCGAACAGGGTGTCCAGCCATGGCTGGGCCCAGTCCTGGTTGATCCAGAGCAGGATCTGCCGGTCAACGCCCATGGCTGCGGCCCATGACCAGGCTGAAGGCGCCCCCGATCAGGGTAACGCCGAGCAGGAACAGGTGCAGGTTCACCGCCGCGCCCAGCGCCGACTCGCCGTCCAGCCCCTGGGGCAGGAGGGCGGCGACGATGCCCGCCTCGTAGGTGCCCGCACCCGCCACGCCGTGGATGGGCAGCACGCTGGTGAGTTCGCCGCCGAACACCCCCAGCACCGCGCCGGGCAGGCTCACGTCCACGAACAGCGCCAGCACCCAGGCGAACACGCCCAGCTTCACCGTCCAGTTCACCATCGTCCAGGACCAGGCCCGGAACAGCATCCCCGAGGATCGGGGCGAGCCCTCCAGCGCCTTGCGCAGCAGCCCCTGCAGCCCGCCCTTGTGCGGGGAGATGCGCCGCAGCAGCCAGTTGTTCAGCAGCCAGGCCCAGCCGGGCACGCTCAGCCACACCAGCGACAGGCCGAGGATGGCCCACGGCGGCAGCCACAGGGCGCCGAGCGCCCACAGCCCCACCAGGGCGATGGTGTGCAGGTCCAGCAGGCGGAACCAGATCAGCGCCGGCACCGAGCGCGCCAGGGGCACGTCGAAGTAGCGCTGCATGAGCACCGGGAAGGCCACCTCGCCGCTGCGGGCCGGCAGCAGGTTGTTGAAGAAGTTGTGCTGCAGCATCAGCTTGAAGGCGAGCGGGAAACGGCCGCGCACCTCCTCGGCGAAAAAGTCGTAGAGGCGCACCGCGCGCAGCCCGTAGGTGCAGATCACCAGCAGCACCGCGGCGGCCATGGGCGGCAAGGGCACGGCGAGCCACGGCTGCAGCAGCCGGCCCCAGCCCACGTACGCCTGCACGGCCACGACGAGGCCGATGAGCAGCAGGAAGGCAGCCAGCCGCTTCAGCTTGAGAGAGGAAATAGCCAACCCTGGAAGGTCCCTGCCGGCCCGGAAGAGAAAGCGTGGAAATCTAGCATCAACGGGGGTTCAACTCAATAAGTCTGGATGAATACTGGGGTTTTTGGGGACAAGGGATGAGGGTTTATGGATACGAGGATAAAGGTGAATGGATAAAGGTAAGAGGGCCGCTCATCCGTGTTCCGTGTTCCGTGTTCCGTGTTCCGTGTTCCGTGTTCCGTGTTCCGTGGGTGCGTGGGTGCGTGAGTGCGTGAGTGCGTGAAGGGTCAATTGAGTGCGTGAAGGGTCAATGGATAATGGACAAAGGATAAAGGTGGCTGGAGCCGAACGGGGACGCTCTGAATACGGAACACGGAAAACCGTTCTTCCCCGCGCTCTCGGTGTATCCACTCCTGGCCGGCCAATGTAGACTGTTTCGGTCGGATATTCACCGGAGCCCGCCATGAGCCACGCCCCCGCCCACTCCAACCGCCTTGCCGCGGAAACCAGCCCCTACCTGCTCCAGCACGCCCACAACCCCGTGGCATGGCAGCCCTGGGGGGAGGAGGCGCTGGCGCTGGCGCGGGCGGAAAACCGCCCCATCCTGCTCTCCATCGGCTACTCGGCCTGCCACTGGTGCCACGTGATGGCCCACGAATCCTTCGAGGACCCGGAGACCGCGGCGGTGCTGAACCGCCTGTTCGTGAACATCAAGGTGGATCGCGAGGAGCGCCCGGATCTGGACAAGATCTACCAGACCGCCCACCAGCTGCTCACCGGCCGGGGCGGCGGCTGGCCCCTGACGGTGTTCCTGGACCCCCGCGATCACACCCCCTTCTTCGCCGGCACCTACTTCCCCCGCGAGCCGCGCCACGGCCTGCCCGCCTTCACCGACCTCTGCCGACGGGTGGCGGAGTGGTACGGGGAGCACGCCGATGACCTGGCCGGCCACGCCTGGGCCCTCGGCGAGGCCATGACCCGCCTCAACCCGGCCCCGGCCGGCGGTGAGATTCTCGACGGCGCCCCCCTGGAGGATGCCCGGGCCCAGCTGGAGTCGGCCTTCGAGTCCCGCCACGGCGGCTTCGGCCAGGCGCCCAAGTTCCCCCACCCCGACAACCTCAACCGGCTGCTGCGCCACTGGCACGCCAGCCGCGTGCGCGGCAACGAGGACGAGACGGCGCTGAAGATGGCCGCCATGACCCTGACGCGCATGGCCATGGGCGGGCTGTTCGACCAGCTGGGCGGGGGCTTCTGCCGCTACTCGGTGGACAACGAGTGGATGATCCCCCACTTCGAGAAGATGCTCTACGACAACGCCCTCCTGCTGCCCGTCTACGCCGACGCGGCCCAGGCCACCGGCAACGGCTTCTATGCCCGCATCGCCGCCGAGACCGGCGAGTGGGCGCTGCGGGAGATGCGCGCCCCGGGGGGCGGCTTCACCTCGGCGCTGGATGCCGACAGCGAGGGCGAGGAGGGCCGCTTCTACACCTGGACCCGCGAGGAGGTGGAGGCGCTGCTCAGCCCCGGGGAGTTCGCCGTGGCGGCCCACCGCTTCCGCCTCGACGGCGAGCCGAACTTCGAGGGCCGCTGGTATCCCCATGTCTTCCACTCCCTGGCGGAGACGGCGCGGCGGCTGGGAATCGACGAGACCGAGGCGGCGCGGCGCTTCGAGGCGGCCCGGGAACGGCTGTTCCAGGCCCGCGGGAAGCGGGTGCGGCCGGGCCGCGACGACAAGGTGCTGAGCGCCTGGAACGGGCTGATGATCCGCGGCCTGGCGCGGGCCGGGCGCCTCCTCGGGCGGGAGGATTTCCTGCAGGCGGCGGAGCAGGCGCTGGACTTCCTGCGCACCGGGCTGTGGCGGGAGGGCCGCCTGCTGGCGAGCTGGAAGGATGGCCGCGCCCGGCACGCCGCCTACCTGGACGACTACGTCTTTCTCGCCGACGGCATCCTGGAGCTGCTGCAGGCCCGCTGGCGGGAGGGCGACCTGGAATTCGCCCTGGAGCTGGTGGAGGCGGTGCTCGCCCACTTCGAGGATCGCGAGGCCGGCGGCTTCTTCTTCACCGCCGACGATCACGAGCGGCTCATCCACCGTCCCAAGCCGATGCTGGACGAGGCGCTGCCCTCCGGCAACGGCATCGCCGCCCAGGTGCTGCTGCGCCTCGGCCACCTGCTGGGCGAGACCCGCTACCTGGACGCCGCCGAGGGCACGCTGCGCGCCGCCTGGAACGGCATCCGCGAGGCGCCCTACGCCCATACCAGCCTGCTGACCGCCCTGGAGGAGTACCTCGACCCGCCCCGCAGCGTGGTGCTGCGCGGCCACGGTGAGGCGCTGGCCCGGTGGCAGGCGCTGGCGCAGAAGGCCTACGACCCCGGCCGGATGGTGCTGGCCATCCCCGCGGAAGCCGGAGCGCTCCCGGGCCTCCTCGCCGAGCGCAGACCCCGGGGCGAGGCGATCGCCTACCTCTGCACCGGCACCGCCTGCGCGGCGCCCGTCACCACCCTGGCCGGGTTCGAGCGGGCGCTGGAGGGGAAGTGGGACTGAATCGGTTCACCGCCAAGGGCGCCAAGACACGAAATGATGCGTGAGTGCGTGAGTGCGTGAATGCGTGAATGCGTGAGTGCGTGAATGCGTGAGTGCGTGAGTGCGTGAGTGCGTGAGTGCGTGAATGCGTGAGTGCGTGAGTGCGTGAGTGCGTGAGTGCGTGAGTGCGTGAGTGCGTGAGTGCGTGAAGGGTCAATGGCCAATGGATAATGGATAAAGGTGGCTGGAGCCAGAACGGGCAATCCCTTCACCTTTAACCCTTCACCATTACCCCAACCAACATCCTGTAAATCTTGAAAATTCCTGTCAATCCTGTCTATTGCAAACCAACCTCAATCCCACACCAGCGGCGGCGCCGCCACCGCCTCGATCTGCTCGCGCAGGCTCTGGACGTGCTCCTCCCAGTAGCGGTGGGTGTTGAACCAGGGGAAGGCGCGGGGGAAGGCGGGGTCGTCCCAGCGCCGGGCGAGCCAGGCGGCGTAGTGGAGCATGCGCAGGCTGCGCAGCGCCTCCACCAGGTGCAGCTCGCGGGGGTCGAAGTCGTGGAACTGGGTGTAGCCCTCGAGCAGGTCGCACAGGCCCAGGCTCATGGCGGCGCGGTCGCCGGAGAGGAACATCCACAGGTCCTGGATCGCCGGGCCCATGCGGGCATCGTCGAAGTCCACGATGTGGGGCCCGTGGTCGGTCCAGAGGATGTTGCCGGGATGGGCGTCGCCGTGGAGGCGGATGAGGCGCACCGGGGCGGCCCGCCCGTAGGCGGCGCGCACCGCCTCCAGGAGGGCGGAGGTGACCTCGGCGTAGGAGGGGCGCACCTCGGCCGGCAGGTGGCCGCTGTCCAGCAGGTAGCCGGCGGAGGCCGTGCCGAAGCTCTCCAGGTCGAGGGTGGGCCGGTGGGTGAAGGGCTCCACCTCGCCCAGGGCGTGGATGCGGCCCATGAAGCGGCCGAGCTGCTCCAGCACCTCCGGGTCGTCCAGCTCCGGATTGCGCCCGCCCCGGCGCGGGTAGAGGGCGAAGCGGAACACGCCGTGGCGGTGGAGTGACCGGCCGTCGAAGACCAGCGGCGCCACCACCGGTATCTCCCGTTCGGCCAGCTCCAGGGTGAAGGCGTGCTCCTCCAGGATCGCCGCGTCGCTCCAGCGCCCGGGCCGGTAGAACTTGGCCACCAGCGGGCTGCCCGGATCCAGGCCCACCTGGTAGACCCGGTTCTCGTAGCTGTTGAGCGCCAGGAGGCGGCCATCGGTGGGGAAACCGAGACTCTCCACCGCATCGAGCACCTGATCGGGTCCGAGTTCGCGGTAGGCCGCGTTCTCGTCTAACTTAACTGTCATATTGCCTTCGGCTCCCGGGGGAGGCTGGAAGGGAAGCCTCCGAATCCGGTCAAGCCTACAGTCCGGCCAACCCAGCGTCGACCCTGGAGGGTGCACGATTGAACAAGCGGACCAAGCCCTACTCCGAGGCCAGCGAGCAGAATCGGGAACCGATTCTCGGCGTGCTGCGCTTCGAGTTCGATTCCCCGGGCACGGTGCTGGAGATCGGCAGCGGCACCGGCCAGCACGCCATCTACTTCGCCTCCGCCCTGCCCCATCTCACCTGGCAGCCCACCGACATGGAGGAGAACCTGCCGGGCATCCGGACCTGGCTGGAGGAGACGCAGCTCCCCAACGTGCGCGAGCCGCTGGCGCTCGACGTGAACGCCGCGCAGTGGCCGGTTTCCCAGGCGGACTTCATCTTCTCCGCCAACACCACCCACATCATCTCCTGGGACGCGGTGGAACGCCTCTTCGCCGGCGTGGGCCGGGTGCTGCGCCCCGGCGGCCGCTTCTGCCTCTACGGTCCGTTCAACTACGGCGGCCGCTACACCTCGCCCAGCAACGCCCGCTTCGACGCCTGGCTCAAGGCCCGCGATCCCGCCAGCGGCATCCGCGACTTCGAGGCCCTCGACCGGCTCGCCCGCCGGCACGGCCTGTGTCTCACCGCGGACCACGAAATGCCGGTGAACAACCGCACCCTGGTCTGGATCCACACCCGGGGGGAATGCGCGGACGATTGCTGAGGGTGGACAAGGGTTGCAGGTGCAGATTCATCTGCACTCGATCGGCTGAAGTCGTTGCCTGCCCGGGCGGACAATCTGGGTACTGCCACATCCGCTGCGCGTATCTGGCGATCGCCCCGTGGTCCATGCGGGCCTCAAGCCACTGTGCGCCATGAGGGTTTTGTCCCCCTGAAAACCCGCACTGCAACAAAGACTCCACCGGGTCCCTACTCGAAATAGGATACCCTTTCGTTTAACCTATGAGTCGTGTTGCCTTCGCCGCCTGGTGGAGGCCAGGGAAGGAATCCCCCCGGACATGATCGGGCCATCGCCTGATGTCCGGATCGACGACCACGGAATGTCACCCCATGGACACCCCCTGCCAATTCCCCTTCCGGTACCAGGATGCCGAGTCTCACCAGACTGCGGCACGTACCCGGACAATGTACCGACTACCTGCAACGGCTCCTGCCAGCACACAGGGTGCTTCACTTTCACCCTGCGCCAGACCACCGGTGAACGTCAGGTCCGTCGCCGCACGACATTGCGCCAAGACCATCTCGAGCGCATGAGACACAGGAAACGCCATATCCCTGCACGCTAGCTTGGACAAGCGGGCTCCACCGCAACGACACACATGAAAGGGAATTCATGATCATTTCGCACAAATACAAATTCATTTTTATAAAAACCAAGAAAACGGCTGGGACCAGCATCGAATCCTACCTGTCGAGGCATTGCGGCCTGGATGATGTACTGACAGAAATATCACCACCGGTGGTCCACCATACAGCGAGGAATCACCGAGGCCTGTTCAGCCCCATAAAGGAAATGGCGCTCGGCCCCAAAGATGCGATCAAGGCGCTTGGCCATTTCTTCAACAGAAAAAATTATTACAGCCATATGCCGGCCATGGTGCTCAGGGCAAGAATTCCGGAGAAGATATGGAACAGCTATTTCAAATTCTGCGTGGAAAGAAACCCCTGGGACAAAACCGCTTCTCACTTCTACCACCAGAAAAACAAGCACCCGGATCTGACGGTGGAAAAATATTTTTCCGATGGCAATTTTTGCCTCAACTACCCCCTGTACTGCGACAGAAACCAGAATATCCTTGTCGACCACATCATCAAGTACGAGAATCTCGACGAAGAACTGACATGCATTTTCAAAATGCTTGGAATACCATTCAGCGGCAGACTGAATGAACGAGAAAAGTCAAACTACCGTGACAGCAACGTGCCCTATCAACGCCTTTTCAACAAGGAACAGATCAAGTTTATCGGTGAGATCTTTGAACAAGAACTGAAACTACGTGATCGTGCCCCCTCTGCCCTGCAAGTCGGCCGGGAGGAATCACCGCGATGGTCCCCATCCACGAACTGCTGAGCCGCATCCGCTGGGACCCGGAGTTCGGGCGGGGGGAGTTCGTGATCGGCTACTACGACCGGGTGGAGGGGGCGATCGTGCGGGTGCCCCTGGGCGAGCTCCGCTTCGAGCCGGGCGACCGGTTCGACTTCGAGCTCATCGACGCGGAGGGGGTGCCGCGCACCATTCCGCTTCACCGCATCAAGGCGGTCTACCGGAACGGGGAGCTCATCTGGCACCGGGAGCACTGAGCCCGCGCGGGACCCGGCTCACTCCTCCCGCAGCGCCGCCAGCATGGCCTTATCGAGCAGCACCGCCCGGATCTCGTACTCCTGGTCGCTGTGGAGATAGGGCGCCCTGAGGGTGATCGGCGGCGGCAGGCGGTCCCCGGGCACGCCCGTGTCCCGGGCGACGATCCCGACGAGATCCGCCGGCGGCTCCTCCGCCGGGCCCTGCCAGACCATGACCACGCGCCCGTCCGGCCCCGCCGGTGCGAACTCCGCCCCCGGCACCTGGGTGGCGGGGCTGTCGAGGTGGACCAGCAGGGCGCCGCCCACGAAGCGGCGATCGGCATAGACCCGGGCGCCTTCATATCCTGCCGCGCGTAACTGTTCAGCGATGGCGGTCAGGGGATGGCCGAGGCGGGTGAACTTGCCGCGGAATGAACCACCCAGCACGCTGGCAGCCAGCAGCGCCGGCACCAGCACCGCAAACACCAGTGTCACGCCCAAATACACCCGCCGGCGCCTCTCCCCACATGCCTCCCAATCCCCGCGCAGAAACAGAAACAGGGGCACCAGGAACAGGAACGGCTCCAGCCAGCGCGCCTTGAATTGGGAGAAGCCGAATACCAGCATCATCACCACCAGCAGCACGAACACCACCACGAAGAAGCGCCCCAGCAGCGCCCGCACCTCGACGGCGAATGGGTCCACAGCGGTACTGGTCCGCCAGCGGAACATCCCCGGAAACGCCAGCAGCGCCACCAGCCAGAAGGGGGTCAGGAACAGCCACGTCTCATAGGTGAGCGAGCCCAGCCCACGCAGGAACGCCTCCAGCCCGGGCCCGGAGACCTTGAGCGCCTGGAGCGTATCGCCGGTGGCCGCCTGGACATGCTCCTGGACCCAGAGGCCGTGGGGCAGGAACAGCGCCACCGCTATGGCGATGGCGAGCAGGATCCGCGGATCCCGGGCCGCCGCCCGCCAGGCGGGGGCCAGCAGCGCGGCCAGGAACAGCGCCAGGGCGAACAGCGCGAAGTTGTACTTGGACAGCAGCCCGAGCCCCAGCACCAGCCCCAGCAGCAGGTAATCCAGCGTCTGCCGCCGGGCGCGGAAGCGCAGCACCAGGTAGGAGGAGAGGTTACACAGGGCCAGCATCAACACCGAGTGGCTGCGATCCTTCTGCGACTCCCAGGCGATTTCCGGCAGCAGCAGCAGCGACAGCGTCACCAGCACGGCGGGCAGCAAGCGTCCGCCGAAGGCCAGCCGGGCGGAGAGGAAACAGAACGCGAAGGCCGTGAACAGCAGCAGCTGCTTGAGCAGCGACAGCGCCAGCACGCCCTTGCCGAACAGGGCGAAGAAGCCCCACTGCAACCAGGTGTAGAGAGGCGGCTGGGAGGCATAGCCCCAGGCCAGCTGCTGGGTCATCAGCAGCTGCTCGGCCTCGTCCAGCTCGAAGCTGTCCGACAGGAACAGCCGCAAGACCAGATGCAGCAGGAAATACCCCCCCAGCAGGGCGACAAACGCGCCACTGCCGGCAGCCACCCTCGTGCCGCCTTCACTCATTGCATCGTCCCCCCGGGAGCACGCCCTCCCTGGCGAACGAACCGCAATCTTAAAAGCCGTTTTTTGAACAGGCAATTCTCGCTATTCTGGCCCCGTAATCAACCCAAACAATCGCCGATCGTGGTGAAGATCTTGTGACAGGAGCCGATCCGATGTCCGAAGAAGGCCGTTTCACCATCCGCATGGAGCACCTGCAGGACTACGAGTTCAAGGTGAAATTCGACTGGGAGCAGGCCGCCGAGGTGCTCATGGACGAACCCCCGCCGCTGGGCGGCAAGGCCGGCCCCAACGCCGCGCGGATGCTGGCCGCGGCGGCCGCCAACTGCCTCAGCGCCAGCCTGCTCTACTGCGTGAGCAAGGAGGATGTCCCCGCCGGGAGCGTGCGGACCGAGGCCACGGTCAGCCTGGTGCGCAACGAACAGAAGCGGCTGCGCATCGGCGCCATGGAGGTGCGCCTGCAGGTGGGCGGGGAGCTCACCGAATCGGCGCGCATGAAGCGCTGCCTGGACCTGTTCGAGGACTTCTGCGTGGTGAGCGCCAGCATCCGCGCGGGCATCCCCATCGCCGTGGAGGTGGTGGACCCGGCGGGCGCGGTGCTGCACCGCTCGGAGTGACGGCCGGTCCTCGGGGTACTGCTGAGCTGCCAGCCCAGTCGTGCAAGAAACGGCCAGGTTTCTATGCATGTCATGCCTGTCATGTATAAAAAATACGATTTTCTTGACATGATTTGATTTCATGTATACAAAACCCGAAAGCCTTATACAGGTACCTCCCCTACGTGATGGCTCCCACCCTACCCCTTCTGCCGCCCAGGACCGAGCTGGAGACCCGGGCGGTACTCAAACGGCTTGCGCCGGCGCACCGGTTCCTGGCGGAACTGAAGGGTCTGGCGTCGACGATCCCGAACGAGCACATTCTGATCAACACGCTCGCACTGCAGGAAGCGAAGGACAGCTCCGAAATCGAAAACATCATCACCACGCAGGACGAGTTGTACAAGGCGGACCTCTTCTCCGACTACATCCGCGATCCCGCGGCGAAGGAGGTGAGCCGCTATGCCACGGCACTCAAGAAAGGCTTCGAGCTGGTTTCCCGCGACCACCTGCTGACCACTAATCGCATCCTGGATATACACCACGAGTTGGTGCTTAACGACGCGGGTATTCGCAAGGTGCCCGGCACGGCACTGAAGAACGAGCGAACCGGTGCGACCGTCTACACGCCGCCGCAGGATCACGCCGAACTTGTGCGACTGATGACGAACCTTGAGCAGTTCATCAATGACGATGCCCTGAGTGATGCCGACCCGCTGGTGAAGATGGCCGTGATCCATCACCAGTTCGAGAGCATTCACCCGTTCTACGACGGCAACGGGCGTACGGGCCGGATCATCAACATCCTCTACCTGGTCGCCAAAGGCCTGCTCAACATCCCGGTGCTGTATCTCAGCCGCTACGTCATCCACACCAAGACCGAGTACTACCGGCTGCTGCAGGAGACCCGGGACACGGGCGACTGGGAGCCTTGGATCCTCTACATACTGCAGGGTGTGGAGCTGACCGCGCGGCAGACCATCTGGATCATCGGCCGCATCAAGGCATTGATGATGGATTACAAGCATCGCATCCGGACGGATCTGCCGAAGATCTACAGCCAAGACCTGCTCAACAACCTGTTCAAGCACCCCTACACCAAGATCGAGGCACTGCAGAATGACCTGCGCGTATCCCGATTGACCGCTACCAAGTACCTCGACCTGCTGGCCGCGGATGGGTTTGTCGAGAAACACAAGATCGGACGCTACAACTACTACATCAACCTGCCGTTGATGCGGGTCTTCACGGAAGTCCCGGACAAGCCAGAAGCATTGGAAACCCACCCACAGGTGGGCGAGTGACGAGAGACAATGAAGCCTGCCCGTGACCCCGCCAACCGGACAAAAAGAGGCATTCACCCGCGTCGTCATCGACACCCAGTTGAAGGATGTAGGCTGGGACATGACCGATGGCCACAGCGTGCGCTACGCGGGTTTCCAATACCATTGCCACCGTTGCTTCCGCAAGACCGATTTGTACAACGATGCAAAGATGTGCTCGCCCTTGAGGCTCAGGGGGGGCGGCTGATTCAGCCAGCGAATTGGCCTTTCAGGCACTACTGCACCAAGCATTCTCAGGTAACCTATAAACAATGCCCGAATGACTTCGTAATCCTTCGTGGATGAATCCTGATACAGATCGAGCCACAGCCACATGCTGACCCACATCACGATCCGCAACTTCAAGGGCTTCGACGAGGTCTCCTTCGAACTCGGCGACCGCGTCATTTTCATCGGTCCGAACAACTCGGGCAAGACATCGGCCCTTCAGGCCCTGGCGCTGTGGGATATCGGCCTGAAGCGCTGGATCGAAAAACGCGGCACCGGCACCGTGCCTAACAAGCGCCCCGGGGTGACGGTGAACCGTCGCGACCTGATTACCGTGCCGGTACCCGATGCCAACCTCCTGTGGCGCAACTTGCACGTCCGGGAGTCGACGAAGAGCAAGGGAACCCAAAACATCCGTATCGATATCATCGTGAGCGGCGTCTCCGGCGGCGAGGAATGGCAGTGCGGGCTCGAGTTCGACTATGCGAACGAGGAGTCCTTCTATTGTCGTCCGCTGCGCCTGAGCGAGGACAAGCACCCCGAGCGCATGCAGGTACCGGAACAGGCACAGGACGTCCGGGTGGCCTACCTGCCGCCGATGTCTGGATTGACGGCAACCGAAACCCGGTTGGATGTGGGCGCCATCAATGTCCGCCTGGGTGAAGGACGCACCGCCGAGGTTTTGCGAAACCTCTGTCATCAGATTCTCGAAGGCGATAACGGCGTAGAGCGCTGGAACACGCTTGCGGAGCGTATCCATCACTTCTTTGGCATCGAGCTCGAAGAACCGCGTTACATCGCCGAGCGAGGCGAAATCACATTGGCCTATCGGGAGAGGAACATCCGGCTCGATGTCTCGTCATCCGGCCGAGGACTTCAACAGACACTGCTGTTGCTGGCCCACATGATGGTCAACCGGAAGTCCGTATTGTTGATGGACGAGCCGGATGCGCATCTGGAAATCCTCCGTCAACGCCAGATCTACCAGTTGCTCACCGAAACCGCCAGCGAGCACGGCAATCAGATCATTGCCGCCAGTCATTCGGAAGTCATCCTGAACGAGGCGGCCGACCGCGACATGGTGGTCGCGTTCGTCGGGAAGCCGCACCGCATCGATGATCGCGGTTCACAGGTCCTCAAGTCGCTGAAGGAGATCGGTTACGACCAGTACTACCAGGCCGAGGAGATGGGGTGGGTGTTGTACCTCGAGGGCTCCACGGATCTGGCCATCCTGCGAGCCTTCTCCCGGTCCCTGGGCCATCCGGTGATGGATCGCCTTGAACGGCCCTTTGCGCACTATGTGCTGAATCAGCCGCAGAAGGCACGAGATCATTTCTATGGACTGCGTGAGGCTAAAGCCGAACTCGCGGGCATCGCCATTTACGATCGACTGGACCGCGACCTGCCTGCCGATCCGAATCTTCAACAACACATGTGGAAAAGGCGGGAGATCGAAAACTATCTCTGCTCCAGGGATGTGCTGAGAAAATGGGCGAGAAACACCGCGGAAGCCGAGTCGGCCGGACCGCTTTTTGCGGGGCAATGGGAAAGCGTGATGGATGAAACGCTCACAGAGCTGGAGAGCGCGCTGGAAACCCTGGGGAAGCCATCGCCCTGGAGCGCAGACATCAAGGTCACCGACGATTTTCTCGACCCGCTGTTCGAAAAGTTTTTCAGGAAACTGGGCTTGCCGAACCTGATTCGAAAGACGGACTATCATGTCCTCGCGAAGCATGTCGACCCAGCAGACATCGATCCCGAGGTGATTGACGTTCTCGATGCGATTCAGCGGGTGGCAGGCACGGTAATCGTTTGAAGGCAGCAACCGGGGATTGCACACCTCGCTGAAGGAGGTGAACAAGGGCCCTGCTCCGCCTATCTAAAGGCACATGCGGTCAATCTGCGGTCCCGCCGCTTTTTTCTCTTCGCCTTCTGCCCTGTACCCTCTGTTGGACAAATCCTTCAGCTCCGCGAGCGGCTGCCGTCCACCTCGCGGGGGTCCTGGTGGATGGTCACGTCCGCCTCCGGGTAGGCGGCCAGGATCTCCCGCTCCACCTGCTTCGCCATGGCGTGGGCCTCGCGCAGGGGCAGCCACGCGTCCAGTTCCAGGTGCAGCTGGATGATCTTCACCAGCCCCGACTGGCGGGTGCGCAGATCGTGCACCCCGCGCACCTCCGGATGGCCGAGGGCCAGGGCCGTCACCCGCTCGCGCACCGCCTCGGGCAGCTCCCGGTCCATGAGCACGTGGAACGCCTCCCGGCCGATGCCCCAGGCGCTCCAGAAGATGTAGACGGCGATGACGATGGCGATGACGGGGTCGATCCCCTGCCAGCCGAGGCCCGCCAGCACCAGGGCGGCGATGATGCCGACGTTGGTGAGCAGGTCGGTGAGGTAGTGCAGCGAGTCGGCGCGGATGGCGGTGGAGCCGGTGTGGCGGATGGCGTGGCGCTGGATGGCCACCAGCACGGCCGTGGCGACGATGGCGAACACCATCACCACGATGCCCACCTCCAGATCGGCCAGCGGCACCGGGTGCAGCAGCCGGTCCACGGCGTGGAACACCAGGAACACCGCCGAACCGGCGATGAAGGTCGCCTGGGCCAGCCCCGCCAGCGCCTCCGACTTCCCGTGGCCGAAGCGGTGCTGGGCATCGGGCGGCTCCAGCGCGTAGCGCACGGCCATCAGGTTGATGATGGAGGCGGCCACGTCCATCAGCGAGTCCACCAGGGAGGCCAGCAGGCTGACCGAGCCGGTCAGCAGCCACGCCACCAGCTTGGCCGCGATGAGCACGCTCGCGGTCACCACCGAGGCCAGTGTGGCCCGGCGCAGCAGGCGGGCCTGCCGATCCAGGCCGGCGGGGGCGTTCATGCCGGCTGTTCCGGGCCGGGAGCGGCTTCCCCGACCGCCTCCGGGGCGTCGAGGCTGAACTCGCGCCGGGCGCCGGTGAACGGGCAGCGGAAGGCCAGCCGGCAGGCGCTGAGCCGCAACCCTTCAGTGTTCCGGTTGCCCGTGCCGTAGCGGGGATCGCCCAGCACCGGGTGGCCGATGGCGTCCAGGTGGCGGCGGATCTGGTGCAGCCGCCCGGTCTCGATGGCGACCTCCAGCCGGGCCGTTCCCCGCCCGGCATCCACCTCAGTCACCCGGTAGGCGGTCAGCGCCGGCTTGCCGTCGAGCGGCGTGTCGATGCGCCCGGTGGCGCCCACCGGACCCGGCACGCCCCGCACCTCCACCCGGTAGTGCTTCTCCACCCGGCGGTTGGCGAACAGCGCCGAGAGCTTCGCCGCCGCCTCCCCGTCGTGGGCCACCAGCATCAGGCCCTCCGCCTCCCGGTCCAGCCGATGCACCAGGTGGACCTCGCGCGCCAGCATCTGCTCCGCCTGGCGCAGGAGGCTGCAGTGATCGCCGCAGCGGTTGCCCTGGGCCATCAGCCCGGGCGGCTTGTACCAGACGCTGTAGCGGCCCAGGCGGTGCAGCAGGCGGGCCCGGGGCGGCTGGCGCGCGAGCAGCTCGGCGTCATAGCACAGGGAGAGCCGATCGCCGGCGTAGAGCGCGGCGGTGGCGCGACGCAGGCGCCGCGTGGGGGCGCAGCCGCGCCGGAGCCCGACCGCGCCCTTGTTCATCGCGTCCTTGATGCGTCCCTTGGGCAGGCCGGAGAGGGCGGCCAGCAGCGTGCAGGCGTCCCGCTTCTCGCCGGCGGGGACGACGTGCTCCAGATCGATGCGCGTGGCGGTCATGAACAAAAACGGTGCGGTCGGTAGAGGGTCAATTTATACCACGTCGGGGGCCGCCGGGGGCGCCGCCCCGCCGGCCCGCGCGCTCCAGGCGGAGAGCCCCAGCGCGCCGAGCCCGGTCACCGCGATCGCCAACACCAGCAGGCCGCCCAGCAGCGGAATCCAGGCCAGCAGCGCCAGCGCCACGATGCCGGTCAGCAGCGCCACGAAACGGATTCCGCCGCCGGCGTCGCCGCGCCGGAGGCGCGCCAGCACCAGGCCGCCGAGGGACAGGGCGCCGTTGAGCCCGCCCACCAGCACCATGACCGGGTAGAGGGCGAACAGCACCAGGCCGGCGAGGGCACCCACCACGGTCGCCATCAGCAGCACCGCCACCAGCGGCGGCGTGGCCAGCAGCGCCAGTCCCAGCGCCAGGCTCAGACCCGTCTGCGTGCGGGCGGTGCGGGCGGCGGCGGCGGCGAATCCCGGCGCCAGCAGCAGCCACAGGCCGCCCGCAACCGCCAGCGCGGGGGCGAACAGCCACGGCAGCGCCGCCAGCGAGGGCGAGGCGGAAACCTCCGCCGGCGACTCTCCCGGCAGGTGCTCCACCCGTCCGCCGATGCGGGCGCCCGGCTCCACCCGGGGCGGCTCGGGGCCGCGCACCACGAGGTTGCCGGTGATCTCCGCCCCGGCGCGCACCTCCACCCGCCCGGCCGCGAACTCGGCGTCGCCCGTCACCCGCCCGGAGACGATCACCGTCTCCCCGGCCGCCCGCACGCCCCGGGCCAGGTCGCCGGAGAGCTCGATGCGCCGGCCGGCAAGCCAGGCCCTTCCGCCCACTTCGGCGCCGGCACTCAGGATGACCGTCTCCCCCGCCGCCAGCAGGCCGTCGCCCACCGACCCGGCCACCCGCACGTCGCGCCCGGCCAGGCGGGCGTCGTCGGCCACCGCCGCGGCAATCTCCACCCGCTCACCGGCGGCCATCACGTCCCCCGCCACCGTGCCGGCCACGCGCACGTCGCGCCCGGCGGCCAGCACGTCCCCCGCCGCCCGGCCGTCGAAGGTGACGCTGCGCCCGGCCACGTAGAGGTCCTCGGCGATCTCGCCGCGCAGGTCCACCACCTCGCCCGCCACCGGCCCGGCCGCCGCCACCGCGGGCAGCAGCGCCAGGGCCAGCACCAGCAACCGTCCGCCGTTTCCACTGTGCATGATTCGCCTCCTCTGCTCTCTCCAGTTGCGGTATATCGTCCTACTCACGGTACAGCCGCCCGGCCCGCACCAGCGCCTTCTCCGCCTCCACCGCCACCAGCACCACGGCGGCCAGGGCGAAGCAGGTACCCAGCTCCGCCAGGCTCAGGGGCTGGGTGCGGAAAATGCCGTTCAGCACCGGCAGGTAGATGACCGCCAGCTGCAGCCCCACCGTCAGCAGCACCGCGCCCAGCAGCGCGGGGTTGCCGAGCAGACCCTGGCGGAACAGCGACTCGCGCTCGGAACGCACCGCCAGCACGTGGAACAGCTGGGCCAGAGTGAGAACCGTGAAGACCACCGTCTGCCAGTGGGCGCTGCCCGTGCCCACCGCCCAGGCCTGGCCCAGGATGGACAGCCCGCCGATGAGCAGCCCCACCCAGATCATGTGCTGCCACATGCCGTGGGCGAAGATGCTCTCCCGGGGCGGGCGCGGCGGCCGGTCCATGATCCCCCGCTCGGCCGGCTCCGCGGCCAGCGCCAGCCCCGGCAGGCCGTCGGTGACCAGGTTGATCCAGAGGATGTGGATGGGCAGCAGGGGAATGGGCAGCCCCAGCAGCGGGGCCAGGAACAGGGTCCAGATCTCCCCGGCATTGCTGGTCATGGTGTACTTGATGAACTTGCGGATGTTGTCGAAGATGCGCCGGCCCTCGCGCACCGCCGCCACGATGGTGGCGAAGTTGTCGTCCAGCAGCACCATGTCGGCCGCCTCGCGGGCCACGTCGGTGCCCTTGCGGCCCATGGCCACGCCGATGCCGGCGCGCTTGAGGGCGGGGGCATCGTTGACCCCGTCGCCGGTCATGGCCACGAATTCGCCGTGGGTCTGCAGCGCCTTGACGATGCGCAGCTTCTGCTCCGGGCTCACCCGGGCGTAGACCCGGATCGACTCCACCCGCTCGGCGAAGGCGGCGTCGGAGAGCGCCCCCAGCTCCGCGCCGGTGAGGGTCTCACCGGCATCCCCGGCAATACCCAGCCGCCGGGCGATGGCCAGCGCCGTGCCGGGGTGATCGCCGGTGATCATCACCGGCACGATGCCCGCGGCGCGGCACTCCGCCACCGCCTCCTCCGCCCCCGCCCGGGGCGGATCCGCCAGCGCCGCCAGGCCGAGCAGGCACAGCTCCGACTCCAGCGCCGCCTCCGGCTCCCCCTCCCCGGCCTCGCGCCAGGCCAGCGCCAGCACCCGGTAGCCCGCCTCGGCCAGGGCCCGGGCCTGTTCGAGGAGTGCTTCCGGATCCAGCGGTTGCGGCCCCCCGGCGGCCAGCTCGCGGGTGCACAGGGGCAGCACCTGCTCCGGCGCGCCCTTGGTGAAGAGGATGCGGCGCCCGCCCTCGTCATGGACCGTGGTCATGCGCTTGCGCTCGCTGTCGAAGGGCAGCTCCGCGATGCGCGGCAGCGCTCCGGCAAGCTCCGCGCGGTCGTGGCCGGCGGCCGCGGCCGCCTCCCACAGGGCCAGCTCGGTGGGGTCGCCGCGCGCCGCCCCCTCCACGCCGGGCTCAACGTCGTTGCTCAGCGCCAGGGCCTGCCCGAGGCGCCGCCAAGGCTCGGCCGCCGTGTCCGCGGCGGGCAGCGTGTCGCGCTCCTCGCCCGCCGCCACCAGGCGTTCCACGCGCATGCGGTTCTCGGTGAGGGTACCGGTCTTGTCGCTGCAGATGACGGTGACCGAACCCAGGGTCTCCACCGCCGGCAGCCGCCGCACCAGGGCGTTGCTGCGGCTCATCAGCCGCGCGCCCAGCGCCAGGGCCACGGTCACCACCGCCGGCAGGGCCTCGGGGACGGCGGCCACCGCCAGGCTGATGGCGGTGAGCAGCATCAGCAGCGGCTCCACCCCCTGCAGCAGGCCGGCGGCGAAGATGAGGGTGCAGATGGCCAGCACCGCCAGCGCCAGGGTCCGGCCGAAGCGGGCCAGCCGCTTCTGCAGCGGGGTGCGCACCGACTCGGCCCCGCCCAGCAGCCCGGCAATGCGCCCGATCTCCGTGTCCATGCCGGTGGCGGTGACCACGCCCCGCCCCCGCCCCCGGGTCACCAGGGTGCCCTTCCAGAGCCGGTTGCGGCGCTCGGCCAGGGCCAGCGCCGGGTCCGGCAGCGCCTCCGGCGCCTTCTCCACCGCCACCGACTCCCCGGTCAGCGCCGACTCGTCCGCCTGCAGCCCCTCGCCGGCGAGCAGCCGCAGGTCCGCCGGCACGCCGTCGCCGGCCTCCAGCAGCACCGTGTCCCCGGGCACGAGCTCGCCGCCGGGCACGGTCACCGCCTCGCCGTCGCGGATCACCCGCGCCATGGGCACGGCCAGCCGGCGCAGGGCCGCCACCGCCCGCTCGGCCCGATACTCCTGCACCGTCCCGATGATCGCGTTGAGCAGCACGATGACCAGGATGGCCGCCGTGTCCTGGGGCTCGCCCACCGCCCCCGAAACCACCGCCGCGGCCAGCAGCACCAGGATCATGAAATCGGCGAACTGGCCCAGGAACATGCCCAGCAGCGTGCGCCGGCGGCCTTCGGCGAGCCGGTTGGGGCCGTGACGGGCCAGGCGCGCGCCGGCCTCGGCGGCGGACAGGCCACGCTCCCCGTCCCCGCCCAGGCGCTCCAGCGCCGCCGCCGGCTCCAGGCAGTGCCAATGGACCCCCTCGTTCAGCTGTTCACCCCGCTCGTGGGTTCCCATCATTCAATAACCGTGCGTGAGTGCGTGAGTGCGTGAGTGCGTGAGTGCGTGAGTGCGTGGGTGCGTGAGTGCGTGAGTGCGTGAGTGCGTGAGTGCGTGAGTGCGATGGTGCCCTTCATCCTTATCACTTATCCCTTAACCATCACTGGACGAACAACAGGATGATGAGCGCCGTCACGACACCCACCAGCAGGGTGCGCATACCGCTCCAGAGCCAGGACCCTCCGCTGACATGGCCCAGGAACAGGCCCAGCCCGAACAGGGTGAGAAAGGCCATGGCCACGGCCGCGGGCAACGGCGGCAGGGGCAGCGGCACGCCCGCGCCCGCCAGCCACAGGGGCGCCATCACCAGCAGCGCCACCAGCAGGGGCGCGAGGCCGTTGACCGCAGCCACCAGCAGGGGCACCCAGCGCGCCGCGTCGGCGTGGGCGGAGTCCTGCAGGTCCGCCACCATCGCCCCCTCCAGCTCGTCCAGGGCCCGGCGGCGCTCGGCCGCTTCGCTGACATAGGCGCTGGTGATCCCGCTCATGAACAGGGCCACGGCGGCCCCCAGGCAGGCGCGGATGACCACGCCCAGCTCCACTCCGCCGCTCACCAGGAAACCCATCATGAGCCCGAGCATGGCCAGGGCGCCGTCGAAGCCGTTGACCACGAAATAGCGCCGCAGGATGCCGTGGGAGCGGCTGATGCGCAGGAGAAAACCGGCGTTGCGCAGCAGGTTCATGCCGGCCCGCCCCGATCCGGCCGCCTGTCACCCGGCCACCGGGCGGCGGCGCCGGAGTGATTCGCGGCGCACGTGCAGAAGTGTTCCCTGGGCGTTGTCACCGGCTCTCAACCCTCCGTATCGGCGCCGCCCACCACCTCCACCTCGTCGATGCTGTGCAGCGAGGCCCCCATCTCGCCGATGGCGGCCCGCAGCCGCTCGAAGTCGAGCGATTCGCCCTCCACCACCAGCTGCAGGGTCTCGGTATTCTCGTCCACCTCCATCACCGTGAGCCGCAGCCGGCACTCGCCGCAGATGGCGGCGAGGTGGCGGCTGAACTCCAGCCCGTCGGGGTGGTGGGGCTTGAGCACGTCGAGCACCAGGCGTTTGACCTCAACCATTCCTCCCCCTCTTCGTCGCCGTTTCCCTGCATTCAGTGTGGCCTGCGGGGGTGGGACCGGCAAGGCGGCCGGGGCGGCGGCAGCCCGCGCCCGGCTACTCCTCCGGCCCGAGTATCCCGGTGGGCCGGCCGTCGAGGCTGGTGCGGTTCTTCGTCTCCCAGTACTCACGGATGCCCGCCTCGCCCTTGCGCTCGCTCCAGCGGGTCAGCTCGTCGCGCTGCCCCACGTAGTCGAACAGGGGCACGCCGAAGCCGCAGGAAGTCTGCACCAGCTCCACCCGCAGGTCGATGATCTGCCGCGCGCCGGGCTGCTCCGGGAACAGGGGCAGCAGCAGCGCCCACTCTTCGTCGCGGGGATGAACCGCCCGGGCCTGGCCGTAGAGGCGCAGGATCAGGGGGTCCCCCTCGAAGGCGCAGAACATCAGGGTCATGCGGGGGTTCTCCCGCAGGTGGGCGGCGGTCTCGTTGCCGCTGCCGGTGAGGTTCAGCCACGCCACCCGGTCCGGACCGGGCACGCGCAGGCTGTCCATGCCCTTGGGCGAGAGATTCACCCGGCCGTCGGCGGCCGCCGTGGCCACGAAGTAGAGCCGCTGGCGCTCGATGAACTCGCGGTGCCTGTCGCTGATGGCGCTGTATTGCCGGCCCATGGTGGAAGCTCCTCTGGCTGATTCGGGTCGTGGAACGGCTATCCCCCCGCTCGACCCATATGGAAGTCAGTGGGCGACGGTGCGGGAGAAGAGGTGGATCACCAGCACCCCGGCGATGATCAGCCCCATGCCCAGGACGGCGGGGAGATCGGGCGCCTGGCGGAAGGCCACCATGCCCACCAGGGTGATGAGCACAATGCCGAGCCCCGCCCAGATGGCGTAGGCGACACCCACCGGGATGGTCCGCAGCACCAGGCCGAGGAAGTAGAAGGCGGCCCCGTAGCCCGCCACCACGACCAGGCTGGGGACGGGCCGGGTGAAGCCCTCGGCGGCCTTCAGGGCGCTGGTGCCGATGACCTCGGCGACGATGGCGATGAGAAGGTAGACGTAGCCCATGGGGTGGCCTCGGGTTCGGATTGCCGTGCCGCGCGGCGGACCGCCATCATAACCCTCCCGGCCGCCGGAGTGGCAGTCAGGCGCCCGGCCAGCGCATGGCCGCGCCGCGCAGGTGCCCGTGGCGGAAGCGCGAATAGAGCAGCTCGAACAGCAGCGCCCCGGCCAGGAAGCCCGCGAAGATCCACAGCGCGTGGGGGCTGTCCGCGCCGGTCCGCGCCAGCAGCACGCCGAGCGCCCCGAGACAGGCCACGGCGCCGACCAGCGGGATGACCGGGCTGCCGCCGGTGCGCGGCGCCAGCCGCGCCGCGGCGGCGTTGGTGACAGCGAAGACCAGCAGGAAGCCGGCGCTGGCGACGATGGCGATGGCGGTGAGGTCCACGAGGTTGGCCACCAGCCCCGCCAGCACGCCCACGCTGATCACCCCCGAGACCGGCTCGTTCCAGGCCCGGTGGGCGAGGATGTCCGGAAGCTCGCGGTCCCGGGCCAGGATGTAGCCCAGCCGCGCGTTGCCGTAGACCGTGGCGTTGATGGCGGAGAAGGTGGCCAGCAGCGCCGAGACGGAGACCAGCGAGAAGCCCAGGGCGCCGAGGGCGGGCCGGGCGGCCTCGGCCAGGGCGAAGTCCTTCACCGCGGCGATGCGGCTGTCGGGCACCGTGCCCACCGTCACCAGCGCCACCAGCACGTAGAGCAGGATCACCAGCACCACCGAGCCGTAGAAGGCGACGGGCAGGTTGCGTTCCGGATCGCGCACGTCCTCGGCGGAGTTGGCGATGAGCTCGAATCCCTCGTAGGCGACGAAGATGACCATGCCCGCGGCGAGGATGGTCAGGCTGTCGCCCCAGTGCGCCGGCGCCAGCCGCGCCGGCTCCACGTAGGGCAGCCCGGAGGCGATCACCAGCGCCAGCAGCGCCAGCTTGAGCACCACCACCAGGCTCTCGGAGCGGGCCACGGCGGCGGCGTTCAGCAAGTTAATGCCGATGGGCACCAGGATGGAGAGGGAGATGAGGAGATGGCGCAGCCAGGGGCCGTGGCCGGGCCCGAAGAAGGTGAGCGCGTAGGAGGCGAAGGCCACCGCGTAGAGGGCGATGGTCACCAGGTAGCAGAGCCACAGGAACAGGTTGAGGGTGCCCGTGGCCAGGTCGACGCCGAAGGCCCGGTCCACGAACAGGACCGTGCCGCCCTGGCTGGGGAAGCGCACCGAGAGCCGGACGTAGGAGTGGGCCGTGAGCAGGGCCACCACGCCCGCCAGCGCGAAGGCCACCGCCGTGGCGCCGTGGGCCAGGGAGACCGCCTCGCCCAGCACGGCGAAGATGCCACCGCCCACCATGCCGCCGATGCCGATGGCCATGGCGCCGGGCCAGCCGATGTTCCGTGCGGTCGTGGTCATGTCCCGCCGGCGCCCGCATCGGCGGGCCGGCTCCGGAGCGCCTCCAGGATGGCTGGGGAGGCCGAGCAGCCGAGCCGGTCCGCGCCCGCCTCCAGCAGCGCCAGCGCCGCCGCCGCGGTGCGGATGCCGCCGGCCGCCTTCACCCCGAGCCGTGTCCCCACCGCATCGCGCAGCAGGCGCACGTCCTCCACCGTGGCGCCGCCGGGGCCGAAGCCGGTGCCGGTCTTGACGAAACCGGCGCCCGCCGCCTCCGCCAGCGCGCAGGCGCGGCGCTTCTCCGCGTCGGTGAGCCGCCCGCACTCCAGGATGACCTTCACTCCCTTCCCGCCCGCGGCGCGCACGGCCTCCACCACGCCGCGGATGTCGGCCGCCACCGCCGCCGCCTCCCCGGAGCGCAGCATCCCGGCGTGCAGCACCATGTCCACCTCCGCGGCGCCCGCCGCCACCGCCAGGGCCGCCTCCCGGGCCTTGGCCTGCGGCAGGGTGTCGCCGTGGGGAAAGCCGGCCACCGTCACCAGCCGGATGTCCGCGCCGCGCAGCAGCGCGGACATCCGCGGCACCCAGGCGGGCGCCACGCACACCCCGCCGCAGCGCCACTGCCGCGCCTCGCGGCACAGGCGCTCGATGTCCGCGGCGGTGGCCCCGGGACGGAGCTCCGTGTGTTCGATGCGGCTGGCGAGCGCGGCGGGCGTCATGGGTGGCCGCGGAACGTCGACGTTCCGGTCGCCTGTTCCAGGCGCGTGCGGCTGCGCTGGTGGTGCAGCAGCGCCAGCGAGCGGCCCTGGAGGGGATAGGCCTCGCCGGAGTGGAAGTAGCGCCCGTCGTTGCGGACACCCTCGGCATACCAGGTGTCCACCAGCACCTCGTAGCGGGCGTAGGCCGGTTCGCTGGGCAGCCGGAAGGGAATGGCCTCGTGGTGGGCGTTGAGCAGCAGGATGAAGTTGTCGTCGCGGATGCGCCGCCCGCGCTCGTCCTCCTCCTCGATGGTGTCGCCGGGCAGGAACTGGCCCAGGCAGCGGGCGAAGGACTGGTTCCACTCGAACTCGGTCATCTCCCGGCCCTTGGGGGTGAGCCAGACCAGGTCCTTGACGCCCGCGCCGCGGATCTCGCGGCCCTGGAAGAAGTGGCGGCGGCGGAAGGTGGGATGCTCCCGGCGCAGCCGCAGCAGCCGCTGCACGAAGGCCAGCAGCTCCGATTCCCCGTTACCGAGGCGCCAGTCCATCCAGCTCAGCTCGCCGTCCTGGCAGTAGGCGTTGTTGTTGCCCTGCTGGGTGCGCATCAGCTCGTCGCCCATGGAGATCATGGGCACCCCCTGGGAGAGCAGCAGGGTGGCGAAGAAGTTGCGCATCTGGCGCTCGCGCAGGCCGTTGATGTGCTGGTTGCCGGTGGGCCCCTCCGCGCCGCAGTTCCAGCTCAGGTTGTGGTTCTCGCCGTCGCGGTTCTCCTCGCCGTTGGCGAGATTGTGCTTACCGTTGTAGCTCACCAGGTCGCGGAGGGTGAAGCCGTCGTGGCAGGTGACGAAGTTGACGCTGGCGTAGGGCCGCCGGCCGCCCTGCTCGTAGAGGTCGCTGGAGCCGGTGAGGCGGTAGGCGAGCTCGCCGATGAGGCCGCCGTCGCCCTTCCAGTAGGCGCGCACCGCGTCGCGGTAGCGGCCGTTCCACTCGGTCCAGCCCACCGGGAAGTTGCCCACCTGGTAGCCGCCCTCCCCCAGGTCCCACGGCTCGGCGATGAGCTTCACCCGGGAGAGCACCGGGTCCTGGTGGATGATGTCGAAGAAGGCGCCCAGGCGATCCACCGCGTGCAGCTCGCGCGCCAGGGCCGAGGCGAGATCGAAGCGGAAGCCGTCCACGTGCATCTCCAGCACCCAGTAGCGCAGGGAGTCCATGATCAGCTGCAGCACCCGGGGGTGGCGCATGTTGAGGGTGTTGCCGCAGCCGGTGTAGTCCACGTAGTAGCGGGGGTCCTCCGGGTTGAGGCGGTAGTAGGCGGCGTTGTCGATGCCGCGGAAGCAGAGCGTCGGCCCCAGGTGGTTGCCCTCGGCGGTGTGGTTGTAGACCACGTCGAGGATCACCTCGATGCCCTCCGCGTGCAGCCGGCGCACCATGGCCTTGAACTCCTTGATGCCGCCGTTGGCGGAGTAGCGCAGGTCGGGCACGAAGAAGCCGATGGAGTTGTAGCCCCAGTAGTTGCGCAGGCCGTGCTGGACCAGGTGGCGGTCGTCCACGAAGGCGTGCACGGGCATCAGCTCCACGGCGGTGATGCCGAGGCGCTTGAGGTAGTCGATGGCCGGGGCCGAGGCCAGCCCGGCGTAGGTGCCGCGCAGGGGCGGCGGGATCTCCGTGTTGAGCCGGGTGAAGCCCTTCACGTGCAGCTCGTAGATCACCGTGTCGTGCCAGGGAGTGCGCGGCGGGCGATCGTCGCCCCAGACGAAGGCGGGGTCGGCCACCCGCGCCTTGAGCATGGCCGCGGCGCTGTCGCGCCGATCGGCCGCCAGGTCGGCGCGCGCGTGGCCGACGCGGTAGCCGAACAGGGAGTCGTTCCAGCGCAGGGGGCCGGCCAGGTCCTTGGCGTAGGGGTCGAGCAGCAGCTTGCGCGGGTTGAAGCGGTGGCCGCGCCCGGGATCGTAGGGGCCGTGCACGCGGTAGCCGTAGACCAGTCCCGGCCGCCCCTCGGGCAGGTAGCAGTGCCACACCTGGTCGGTCTTCCAGCGCAAATCGACGGTCTCGACGATGCGCCGGCCGAGGGGATCGAACAGGCACAGCTCCACCCGCTCGGCGTGCTCGGAGAAGAGCGCGAAGTTGACCCCCTGCCCGTCCCAGGTGGCGCCCAGTGGATAGGGCTTCCCGGGCCAGACCTCCTGCTTGCGCGAGGACATGGCGCTTCAGCTCTCCCGCGGCTCAGGCATCGGCGCCCGGCACCCGCTCCAGGACGATGGCGGCCAGCGGCGGCAGGGTCAGCGCCAGGGAGTGGGGCCGCCCCATCCAGGGCGTCGGCTCCGCGGCCAGGGGGCCGGCGCCGTTGCCCAGGTTGCTGCCGCCATAGTAGGCGGAATCGGAGTTGAGGCGCTCCCGGTAGAGGCCCGCGGCCGGCACGCCGATGCGGTAGCCGTGGCGCGGCACGGGGGTGAAGTTGAGCACCACCACCAGGAAGTCGTCCCCGTCCTTGCGCAGGAAGCTCAGCACCGACTGGTCGGCGTCGTGGCAGTCGATCCACTCGATGCCCTCCCAGTCGAACTCGTGGCGATAGAGCGCCGGGGCGTTGTGATAGAGGCCGTTCAGATCCTTCACCAGCTGCCGCACGCCCTGGTGCAGCGGGTAGTCCAGCACGTACCAGTCGAGGGTCCGGGCGCTGTCCCACTCCAGCCCCTGGCCGAACTCGCAGCCCATGAACAGCAGCTTCTTGCCCGGGTGGAGGAACTGGTAGCTGTAGATGAGGCGCAGGTTGGCGAAGCGCTGCCACTCGTCGCCCGGCATCTTGTTCAGCATGGACTGCTTGCCGTGCACCACCTCGTCGTGGGAGAAGGGCAGCACGAAGTTCTCCGTGAAGGCGTAGAGCATGCTGAAGGTGAGCCGGTCGTGGTGGTACTTGCGGTGCACCGGGTCCTGGGAGAAGTACTCCAGGGTGTCGTTCATCCAGCCCATGTTCCACTTCATGTCGAAGCCGAGCCCGCCCAGGTGCACCGGGCGGCTCACCTGGGGCCAGGCGGTGGACTCCTCGGCGAACATGAGTATGCCCGGCTGGGCCTGGTGCACCACCGTGTTGAGCTGGCGCAAGAACCCGATGGCCTCCAGGTTCTCGCGGCCGCCGTAGCGGTTGGGCACCCAGTCGGTGCGCGAGTAGTCGAGGTAGAGCATGGAGGCCACCGCGTCCACCCGCAGCCCGTCGAGGTGGAACTCCTCGAGCCAGTAGAGGGCGTTGGAGAGGAGGAAGTTCTTCACCTCGTTGCGCCCGAAGTTGTAGATGAGGGTGGACCAGTCGAGATGCTCGCCGAGGCGCGGGTCCTCGTGCTCGTACAGCGCGCTGCCGTCGAAGCGGGCCAGCCCGTGGGCATCCTTCGGAAAGTGGGCGGGCACCCAGTCGAGAATCACGCCGATGCCGTTGCGGTGGCAGTGGTCCACGAACCAGCGGAAGTCGTCGGGGGTGCCGAAGCGGCTGGTGGGGGCGTAGTAGCCGGTGCTCTGGTAGCCCCAGGAGGGGTCGTAGGGGTGCTCGGTGATGGGCAGCAGCTCGATGTGGCTGAAGCCGAGCTCCTTCACGTAGGCCACCAGCTGCACCGCCAGCTCGCGGTAGCCGAGGAAATCCCCCTCCATGCCCCGCGCCCACGAACCCAGGTGCACCTCGTAGACGGACAGGGGCGCGTGCTGCCAGTCGCGCCGGCGGCGCTCCTCCAGCCACGCCCCGTCGTCCCAGGGATAGTCGCTCTCGGCGGTGACGATGGTGGCGGTGGCGGGGCGCAGCTCGAACTGCCGGCCGTAGGGATCGCTCTTCAGGAGGATGGCCCCGCTGTCGCGGTTGCGGATCTCGTACTTGTAGAAAGCGCCCGCATCGAGCCCGGGGATGAACAGCTCCCACACCCCGATGCCGCCCCGCACCCGCATGGGATGGCGGCGCCCGTCCCACTGGTTGAAGTCGCCCACCACGCTGACGCGCGCGGCGTTGGGCGCCCAGACGGAGAACAGCACCCCCGGCACCCCATCCACCTCGTGGACGCGGGAGCCGAGGAAGCGCCAGGCGTGCCAGTGGTTGCCCTCCCCGAACAGGTGCAGGTCGTAGTCGGAGAGCTGGGGCGGGAAGGCGTAGGGGTCGTGGGCGATATGCTCGCGGCGGGTCTCGTCCCGCCACACCAGGCGGTAGCGCTCGGGCACGCTGCCCGCCGGTCCGCGCCACTGGAACAGGTCGCTGTCGCCGACCCGCTCCATGGGGAGCCCGCCCTCGGCGATGGTCACCGCGGCGGCGCCGGGAATGAAGGCCCGGACGATCTCCCCGCTGCCGTCGGGGTGCCGGCCCAGGACCGCGAAGGGATCATGATGGGTCGCCTGGATGATGCGGAGCAGTTCGGTGTCGATGCTGAGGTCGGTCATGAAATCACTCCGGGAGTTTCCTTTCGTTATATCCAAGCAAGAATCGGGCAGAATCCGTTACAACAGTACGGGGAGACGCCCCGCCGCTCAGGCGTTCCTTTCCGCACCCTGCTCCGCCGGACTGTAATGGGTCGCCAGATCAACGGCATAGCCTCCCTCGCGCAGGTTCTCGAGCAGCTCCTGGATGTGCAGGTGACCACGGGTCTCCAGGGTGATGATCACCGCCGCCTGCTCCAGGGGCAGCTCGGTGAAGGTGCGCTGGTGGTCGATATGCACGATGTTGGCGCGGCTGGAGCCGACGATGCCGATGACCTCGGCCAGGGCGCCGGGCACGTCCCGCAGCGCCACCTTCAGCCGCACCAGCCGGCCGCTCTGCACCAGGCCGCGCTGGATGATGAGCGACAGCACCGGCAGGTCGATGTTGCCGCCGGAGAGGATCAGCCCCACCCGCCGGCCGGCGAACCGCTCCCGGTGCCGCAGCAGCGCCGCCAGACCCGCCGCGCCGGCCCCCTCCGTCACCGTCTTCTCCACCTCCAGCAGCAGCAGGACGGCCCGCTCGATGTCCGCCTCGTCCACCAGCAGTATCTCCCGCACCCGCTCGCGGACGATGGGCAGGGTCAGCCGGCCGGGCTGCTTCACCGCGATGCCCTCGGCCAGGGTGCTCAGGCCGAAACGGGGCGGCACGCCGCGCAGGGCGCTCCACAGGGCGGGAAACCGCCCCATCTCCACCCCGACAATCTCGATGCCCGGCCGGAGACCCTGGGCCGCCACCGCGTTGCCGGCGATGAGCCCGCCGCCGCCCACCGGCACCAGCAGCGTCTCCAGGTCCGGAAAGGCGGCCAGCATCTCCAGGGCCACCGTGCCCTGGCCGGCGATGACGCGGGGATCGTCGTAGGGGTGCACCAGGGTGAGGCCCCGCTCCCCGGCCAGGCGCCGGGCCAGCTCCGCCGCGTCGTCGAAGCTCTCGCCGGCGAGGATCACCTCGGCGCCGAAGGCCCGCGTGTGCTCCACCTTGTTGGTGGGGGTGAAGCGGGGCATGACGATGACCGCGAAGATCCCCAGCCGCTGGGCGTGGTAGGCCACCGCCTGGGCGTGGTTGCCGGCCGACATGGCGATGACCCCCGCGCGCCGCTCCTCCGCGCCCAGGGACTGCAGTTTCACCAGCGCCCCGCGCTCCTTGAACGAGGCGGTGAACTGGAGGTTCTCGAACTTGAGCACCACCTCCGCGCCGGTGAGCTCCGAGAGCACCCGCGAATGGACGCAGGGCGTCTCCACCACGCTCCCGCGCAGCGCCTCGGCGGCGGCGCGGACATCATCCAGGCTGATTGGGCTCATGGATTAACGATAGCTGATGCGAAACCCAGGCGGGAGTGGGGAATCCTTGGTTGAGGGGTTATGGGGGTTCCGTGTTCCGTGTTCCGTGTTCCGTGTTCCGTGTTCCGTGTTCCGTGTTCCGTGTTCCGTGTTCCGTGTTCCGTGTTCCGTGTTCCGTTTCCAGTGTGTCGGGTTCGTGGAGGTTAATGGATCGGGATGGTAGGTGCGAATTCATCCGTACACCGGCGTCGGATTCCCGCCACTCACACGAAATCATCCATCACCCATAACCGCCTTCTCCGCCAGCACCATGTAGTTCACGCCCATGTAGCCGGTGAGGTGGAGGCTCCGGGTGAAGGGGTTGACGCGCACGCCGCTGCGGTCGGTGACGGCGAGGCCGCCGGCGGCCAGCAGCCGTTCCGTCTCGGCGGGCTTCACGAAGCGGCGCCACTGGTGGGTGCCGCGTGGCGGCTCTGCACGCGCAGGAGGTACTCGGCGCCGACGATGGCGAACAGCCAGCTCACGGGGGTGCGGTTGAGGGTGGCGACGCTCATCACCCCGCCCGGGCGCACCAGGGCGCAGCAGGCGGCCATGAAGCCGGGCAGGTCGGCCACGTGCTCCACCACCTCCATGTTCAGCACCGCGTCGTACTGCGCCCCCTCCGCCGCCAGCGCCTCGGCGGTCTGCAGCCGGCAGTCCACCGCGAGCCCGCCCTCCTGCGCGTGCAGAGCCGCCACGCGGATGTTCTTCTCCACCACGTCGATGCCGGTGACCGCCGCGCCGAGCCGGGCCATGGACTCGCTGAGGATGCCGCCGCCGCAGCCGATGTCCAGCACCCGCACCCCGGCGAGCGGCGCCCCGGCCGCCCCGCCGCCGAGGCGGGCGGCGATGCGCTCCCGCAGCCATGCCACCCGGACTTCGTTCAGCCGGTGCAGGGGCCAGAAGGGACCCCCCGCGTCCCACCAGGTGTGGGCGAGGCGGGTGTAGTAGGCCACTTCACCGGGATCGATGCTGGTTCCACTCATGGGGCGCTCCTGGGATCGGCTGACACTAGTGTACTGCGCCACTCTTGGAGGTACTTTCAGAGCCCCCCGAAAGCGCCAGGACAAGGCGCAGTGCACTAGCACATGGGACCGCGGCACGGAGGGGATGTTCTGCCGCGGGGCGGGGGGTCAGCCGTTGAAGGCCGCGTCCGAGTCCAGCCAGGCCTCCTCTTCCGGCGTGCACGGGCGGCCGAGGATGGCGTTGCGGTGGGGGAAGCGCCCGAAGCGGCGCACGATGTCGCGGTGGTGGCGGGCCCACTTCAGGCTGTCCGCGAGCCCGGCCGCCTCGTACAGCGCCACCGAGCGGTCCTGGTCGGCCAGTAATTCGCTGTGCATGAACGGCAGGTAGAGGAACGCCTTGCCGGCGGCGTCGAGCGCCGCGTCGAAGCCCCGGGCGATGGCCCGCTCCGCCACGGCCCGGGAGGCGGCCTCGGTGAGGAAGCTCTCGGGGCGGCCGCGGAACATGTTGAGGGGGAACTGGTCGAGGACGACCACCAGCGCCAGCGCGCCGGCGGGGGTCCCCTCCCAGTGCGCGAGCGCACCCACGGCGGCGGCCTCCCAGGTGGCGCGGAAGGCCGCCTCCACCTCCCGGTCGAAGGCGGGCGTGGAGTCGAACCAGCGGGGCCGGGTCTCCGGGGCGAACCAGAACGCCAGCACCGCCTCGGGCGTGGCCTCCGCCCCGGTCGCGGTGCGGGTCATTTGCCGCCCTTGCCCGCTCCGCCCTCCGGGTCCTCGTCGCCCCCGTCGAGCAGCCGGCGCATCTCCGCGAAGCGCTCCTTCTCCGCCTTGCCCACCCTGGGGTAGGCGAGGCCCAGGCGCTTGAGGTTCTCGACGATGATCTCCGCCACCTGCAGCCGCATGAAGGGCTTGTCGTCGGCGGGGATGGCGTACCACGGCGCCCAGGGGCGCGAGGTGGCGGCCAGGGCGTCCTCGTAGGCGGCCATGTAGGCGTCCCAGTGGCTGCGCTCGGCCACGTCGTTGGAGGAGAACTTCCAGTTCTTGTGGGGCTCGTCGATGCGCGACAGGAACCGTCGCCGCTGTTCCCCGGGGGAGACGTTGAGCCAGAACTTCAGGATCACGGTGCCGTTGCGGGCCAGGTGCTCCTCGTGCTCGCGGATGGAGGCGTAGCGGGCCTTCCAGAGATTCTCGAGATCGCCGGGCACCGAGGGCAGGCGCTGGGCGGCGAGGTACTCCGGGTGCACCCGCACCACCAGCACCTCCTCGTAGTAGCTGCGGTTGAAGATGCCGATGCGTCCGCGCTCGGGCAGCCGCCGGGCGGTGCGCCAGAGGAAGTCGTGGTCCAGCTCCTCGGCGCTCGGCGCCTTGAAGTTGGAGACCTGGCAGCCGGCGGGGTTGACGCCGCTCATCACCGCGCGGATGGTGCTGTCCTTGCCGGCGGCGTCCATGGCCTGGAACACCAGCAGCAGGCTGTGGCTGTCCTCGGCGTAGAGCATGCGCTGGAGATCGTCCAGCTCCTTGATGCAGCCCTTGAGCCGCTTCCGGCACTCGGACTTGCCCGGCGCATCCCCGGGCGGCTCGGTGGCGGCCTTCGCCACCCGGAAGCGGCCGTTGTAGGGAACCCGCCAGGGGCTGCCGGCGGCCTCAAACATGGGAGATGTCCAGCGCCAGCACCCCGGAGGTATTGCGGTCGTAGACCAGGCGCCCGGACTCGAGGCGCGCCTGGCGGGTGAGGACGTGGCTGGTGCTCTCCCCGGGCTCCAGCAGGTGGGTGATCTCCACCCCCCGCAGCATCAGCCAGTCGGCGATGAAGGCGCGATGGCAATGCTCGGGCCTGCGCTCGGCGCAGAGAATCGCGGTGGGCGCCTCGGCCGCCTCGGTGAGCAGCCGTTCGGCGGCGGCGCCGAAGACCGGCGTATCCATGTAGTCGGCGTAGCCGCGGAAACCAGGTTCCTCCAGGGCCTGGTGCGGAGAGCCCGGCCGGGGCCGGCGCATGCCGCCGAGCTCGCGCCCGGCCCAGCGGTAGCCGATGCCCCGTTCGGCGAGCGCGGCCTGGAGGGATTCCCGTACGAACTGGGGGTGCCGGCGCGAGATCGGCCAGGCGCGCACATCCACCAGGTTGCGGATGCCGGCCTCCGTGAGCAGGTGGAGCAACTCGCCGAGATCGCGGTTGCTGTGACCCACGGTGTACAGCTTCAGATTGTATTGTGTCGTCATCTGGCAGCCGCCTCCTGCGGTCATAATGGTCTGGTTTCTCCCTGGAGAGACAATTTACAGTCTTTCATGAGGTTATAACCACAAAGCAGGTAAAATTTCGTTAACGGGTTGGCAACCGGGCCGGCACCGGTGAGAATGCGGGTAGCCACTCCCCCGCCCCCGGAAGTCCCGTGATCGAAGCCGCCCTCGTACCCATCGACCGCCTCAACGACTACGACTACGACTTCGACCCCGCCGCCCGCGCCATCATCGACCGCGCCCGCGGACTGGTGGCCGAGTCGGGCGGCGGGCGACTGACCACCAGCTTCCTGCTCATGGCCATGGTGGAGCGCGCCGAGGCTGACCCTGATCACCCCCTGCGCTTCCTCTCCGAGGCGGTGCTCCACCCGGAGCCCTGGGCCTATCGGGGTGTGACCGCCGCCTACGTCGGGTGGTTCCGCGGCAGCAACCGCCCGGCCGCGGGCGAGCCCGCCCGACCCGCCGTGGCCGACACCCTGGCCCCCTACGTTCCCGGCACCCTGGAGCTGGCCGCCCGCCTCGCCGCCGACACCGGCGCCGGGGCCATCGGGCCCGAACACCTCCTCGCCGCCCTGCTGGTCTACCGGCCCGCCGACGAGAGCGGCATCCAGCCCGGCGCCCAGTACCTGCTGTCCCAGTTCGACCCGGGACCGGCCGCCATCGCCGCGGGGCTGCGCGCCGCCCTGGGGCCCGGGGCCCCCGCCCCCCTGGCGGAGATGCTGCGGGCCGCCATGGGGGACGCCTGACCGGAACCGTCCGGGCCGGGCGCCGGATATGGGCACCCGCACACAAAATGTAACCTTGTTCAGACCACGGGCCGTGTAGGATGCAGGTTAGGATGGATTTCGGTACAACCATCTGAACTGCATGAAAAAGCCACCGAACCTCGGTGTCGCTCCCAATCGGGTGGCCGGGTGATATCGGACGAAGGCGCTGTCCCGCCGGGGCGGTTGAAGGAGCCAGTAACAGTCCATGGGCGTTTTCACCGGATTGCTGCACAATGCCACCCTCCTCATCTCGCTGGCGATGCTGCACAGCCTGGTCCTGTCGCGCCTGCCCGTCGACACGCCCACGCGGCGGCTGGTAAGCGGCCTGCTGTTCGGAACGGCGGCGGTGCTGGGCATGACCCAGTCGGTTCAGCTGCTGCCGGGCGTGGTGTTCGACGGCCGCTCCGTCGTGCTGAGCATGGCGGGACTGTTCGGCGGCCCGACGGTCGCCGCCATCACCACGGTCATGTCCGTTGCCTACCGGATACTCCTGGGCGGCGCGGGCATGAGCGTCGGCACGGGCGTCATCATCACCTCGGCGGCCATCGGGGTTCTCGGCCATATCCTGAGATCCCGGGGTCGACTGGAGCTGGGGCCGGCGAGCCTGTTCCTGATCGGCATCATCGTCCATCTCGGCGTGCTCGCCTGGATGCTGGCCCTGCCGGAGCCGATCCGCTGGCAGGTGCTCAAGGCCATCAGCCTGCCGATGATGCTCACTTTCCCACTGGCGACCCTGCTGTTCGGCGCCCTGCTGCTGCTGGTGGAGAACTCGAACCGGTCGATTGCAGCGCTGCGTGACGCCCACGAGAACCTGGAGCGGCAGGTCGAGGAGCGCACCGCGGAACTGGCCCGGGCGAATGAGCACCTCCTGGAGCTGGATCGCCTCAAGTCCCTGTTCATCGCCTCCATGTCCCACGAGCTGCGCACGCCGCTGAACTCGATCATCGGCTTCACCGGCATGATGCTGCAGGAGATCCCCGGCCCCATCAACGCCAGGCAGCGGGACTACCTGGAGCGGGTGTCCGGCTCGGGCCGGCATCTCCTGGGGCTCATCAGCGACGTGATCGACATCGCCAAGATCGAGGCGGGCAAGGCCCAGCCCTACGTGGAGCGTTTCGACCTGGGCGACCTGGTCGTGGAGGCCGCGGAACAGATTCGTCCCGAGGCGGAGAGAAAGGGACTCGAACTGACCATCGATGCGCCCGGGGACGTCGTCATCGCCTCCGATCGGCGCCGGCTGATGCAATGCCTGCTGAATTACCTGGGCAACGCGATGAAATATACTCAACACGGCGGCATCACGATCCGGGCGCAGGCGCCGGCCGAGGGCGGCGAAATCGAAATCGCGGTGACCGACTCCGGGGTCGGCATCGATCCGGGGGACCAGCCCCGGCTGTTCCAGCAGTTCTCCCGCGTCGACTCGGAGATCACCCGCCGCACCCATGGCACCGGGCTGGGACTCTACCTGACCCGCAAGCTGGCGACTGATGTCCTCGGCGGCCGGGTGTCCGTGGAGAGCCGGCCGGGCGAGGGCAGCACCTTCCGCCTGCATCTGCCCAGGGAGCTGAAGACATGAAACGGGTGCTCATCATCGAGGACGATGACAACAACTACGTCCTCATTTCCGATCTCCTGACCCATGCCGGCTTCACCACCCAAAGGGCCGGGACCGGGGAGGAGGGGGTGCGGATGGCCCTCGAGGAGAACCCGTACCTGGTGCTGCTGGATATCCAGCTGCCGGACATCGACGGCTACGAAGTCCTGAGGCGCATCCGGGATTCGCAACCGGACGGCGCGATGCCAATCATCGCCGTCACCTCCTACGCCATGAGCGGTGATCGCGAGCGCCTGCTGGCCGCCGGCTGCAACGGCTACATCGAGAAGCCCATCGACCCCCTGCGCGTCGTCCGTCAGATCCGGGACATTGCGGGAGTGGCCCCATGAAGGTGCTGATCGCCGACGACCAGGCCGACGCCCGGATGCTGCTCCACGACCTGCTGGAGAGCCGTGGCCACGAAGTGCTCCAGGCGGAGGACGGCGAGGCGGCGCTCGGGATGGCCCGGCGGGAGCACCCGGACCTGGTGATCTCGGACGTCCTCATGCCGCGCATGGACGGCTACGAGCTGTGCCGGCACATCAAGACCGATCCCGAGCTCAGCCGGACCGCCTTCGTGTTCTACAGCGCCACCTTCGTGGAGCCGGCGGATGAGCGCCTGGCCCGGGAGCTGGGAGCCTCCCGCTTCATCCGCCTGCCCATCGAGCCCGATGACTTCATGGCCATCATCGACTCGGTCATGGACGAGTGGCGTTCCGTCCCGCAATCCCCTCCGGCACAAATTTCCGGGCTGGTCACCGAGCTGCAGTTGCGCCACGACCGGCGCCTGTCCGACAAGCTGCTGCAGAAATACCAGGAGCTGGAAACGCTGCAGCACTCCCTCACCACCCTGCTCGGCAACCTGCCCGGCATGGTCTACCGCTGTCGCAACGATACCGACTGGACCATGGAGTTCGTGAGCGAGCGCTGCCAGGCCCTCACCGGCTACCCACCCGAGTCCCTGCTGGGCAACCGCGATGTGGCCTATGGCGGGCTGATCCACCCGGACGACCGGGAGCGGATATGGCGGGAGGTGCAGTCGGCGCGCGAGGCGGGCAGTCCGTTCCAGTTCGAGTACCGGATCCGGCACCGGGACGGCGCCCTGCGCTGGGTGTGGGAACAGGGCAGATGCATCCGCCCGGGCGACGGGTCCGCCCTCCTGGAAGGGTATGTCACCGACATCACGGCCCAGCGGCGGGCGGAGGCGGAGCGCAACCGCTTCTTCGAGCTGTCCATCGACCTGCTCTGCATCGCCGGCACCGACGGCCACTTCAGGCAGCTCAATCCCGCCTGGTCGCGCATCCTGGGATGGAGCGAGGGCGAACTGCTGGCCAGGCCGTGGCTGGACTTCGTCCATCCCGAGGATCGGGAGGCCACCGAGCGGGTCCGCGTGGACCTGGCGGATGGCAGGGAGATCTTTTCCTTCGAGAACCGTTATCGCCACCGTGACGGCGGCTACCGCTGGCTGAGCTGGAACTCCATGCCCCTGCCCGAGGAGGGACTGCTGTTCGGCGTGGCCCGCGACGTGACGGAGCGCATCGAGTCGGAACGGCAGCTGAAACGGCTCAACCGGGCCCTGCACACCCTGAGCGCCGGCAACCGGGCGCTGGTCCATTTCAGCGACGAGACCCTGCTGCTGAACGAGATGTGCCGGGTCGCCGTGAAGGAAGGCGGCTATCTCATAGCCTGGGTGGGCTATGCCATGGAGGACGAAGGGAAATCCATCCGGCCGATAGCCCAGTACGGCGTTTACGACGATTATCTCGACGAGCTGCACCTGTCCTGGGCCGACAACGAGGACGGGCGCGGACCCGCCGGCCGGGCCATCCGCGAGCGGGAAACCCAGGTGGTGCAGGACATCCAGACCGACCCCGCCATGGCGCGGTGGCGCGAGCATGCCGCGAGCCACGGCTACGTCTCGCTGATCGCACTGCCTCTTTCCAGCAAGGCGCGGACCTTCGGAGTACTGATCATCTACGGAACCGAAGCGGGCATGTTCCTGCCCGAAGAGGTGCTGATGCTGGAGGAGCTCGCGGATGATCTGGCCTACGGCATCACCTCGAACCGTACCCAGGCGGAAAAGATCGAGGCCGAAACCCGCCTGCAGGAGTCCCTGGTCCAGACCATCCAGGCCATCGCCATGACGGTCGAGAAGCGGGACCCCTACACCGCCGGCCACCAGAACCGGGTAGCCCAGCTGGCGGCCGCCATCGCCGCCGAGATGCAACTGCCGGAGATCCAGGTCAACGGCATCCGCCTCGGGGCGATGATTCACGACATCGGCAAGATCTATGTCCCCTCCGAGATCCTCAACCGGCCCGGACGACTCTCCCCCCACGAGTTCGAGATCATCAAGACCCATCCGGACGTGGGCTACGACATCATCAAGGACGCCCGCTTCCCCTGGCCCATCGCGCAGATGATTCACCAGCACCACGAGCGGCTGGACGGATCCGGCTACCCCCAGGGCCTGAAGGGCGACGAGATCCTGCTGGAGGCGAAGATCATGGCGGTGGCGGACGTGGTGGAGGCGATTACGGCGCACCGCCCCTACCGTCCGGCCATGGGACTGGACAAGGCGCTGGAGGAGATCAGCGCGAAGCGTGGCACCGGTTTCATGCCGGAGGCCGTGGACGCCTGCGTCCGCCTCGTCAGGGAGGGACGGTTCACGTTCTCCTGAGCCGGGCCTCTCCCCACAACCCCCGGAGCACGCCATGGATACGACAGACTTCACCGGCACCTGGAAGCTCGTCTCGTTCGAGGCCCGGCGCTCGGACGGCGAGGTCCTCCACCCGATGGGCCGGGAACCGATCGGCCGCATCGTCTACGACGCGAAGGGGAACATGGCGGTCGTCCTCTCGCGCCCGGACCGCCCGCTTCTCTCCGGACCCGACAAGACCCGCGCGTCGCTCGAGGAGAAGGGCGCGGCGCTCGACAGCTTCGAAGCCTACTTCGGCACCTACACCGTCGACGCGACGCGGCGGGTGGTGACCCACCACGTGGAAGGCGCGCTGTTCCCGAACTGGGCAGGCACGTCGCAGGAGCGGTTCTACGCCTTCGCGGGCGACCGGCTCACCCTCAGTACGGCGCCCATGGCGTACGGCGGCGGCACGATGACGGGCGTGCTGGTGTGGGAGCGCCTCTGAGGCCCGCACGCCCGGCCGGCGGGGAGCCCCGGAGATCCCCGGCCGGGTTTTGAACTCGCCCGGGAATGGGGCTATGTTCATCTGACCGGCGCCACAGGGATGTTCGCCCAGGCCGCACCGGCCATCCGGCCTCCCTGATTGAATGCATCCGGCGGATGCGCCCGGCGCGCACCCGGCCCCGGGACTGCGCCCATGCATCCCCGGCCCGCTGTCAAGCCGCGAGCGGACCGGCCGGACGCGGGACAGACGCCGCGGCGGCTCGACTGTTTACACAGCCTGGAAGGCGGAGGTGGACATGCCCAAGGAAGCGACAGTGAGAACCCTGATTGCCGGCTGGAACGCCTACCGTGGCGCACTCTCCGGCTCCAGCCGCTACTGCCAGCTCAAGAACGACCTCTACTGCGTCAGGAACCCGGGCTTCAACCGCTGCCCGGCCCTGTCGGCCTGGCCGCCCCACCTGGTCAACCCCGACGACGAGATCATGGCCGCCGTGGAGCACTACTTCCTCTCCCGCTGCTGGGTCGGCACCGGCCAGTTCCCCGCCTGGCAGATGCGCCTGATGCGCGACATCTACGACGCCGGGAAACGGCTCGGACTCACCCCCCGGCACAACCCCAACAACCCCGTCACCCCGCCCTCGCCCCTGCAGCGCCGGTTCCAGAACGAGGGCATCCGCGACGGCGAGCGGGACCTGGCCCGGTCCGGCCGGTCGGCGCCGTTGGTGGCCTCGCCGCCGCGGTATTACTGAGTGAAGTGGCTGGTGGACGTCCCGATTGCCGCCAGTGACGCCTTTCCGGGGCCGGCATGGACAGGCGCTGCAGGCGGTCCCGGCCCGGCCTGCCGCCGGCGGGGACCCCGGTCGCACCGGGGTCCCGGATATCTCACTGACGGGAGTGGACGAAATGGGCGGAATCAGGCTTGCGGGAACCCTGCTGATCATCGCCGGCGCCGTGGCGCTGGCCTATGGCAGCTTCACCTACACCAAGGTGACCCACGAGGCCACGCTGGGCCCCATCGAGCTGACGGTGAAGGACAGGGAGACGGTCAGCGTGCCCACCTGGGCCGGGGTGGGGCTGATCGCCCTTGGCGGGGTGCTGCTGGTGGTCGGGAGCGGGAGAAGATGAGCGCTGCGTTCGGGGCCGGGCAGGCTGTTGCAAGTGGCCCCCGAATTGGGACGTGAAGCATTTGTGACCGACCCCATGTTGCCCTGATTCTGTTGATATATGGCCAACTGCCATTCATCAACTTGTGCGGACACATCAGGCGGTGACGCCACAGTCCTTCCAACACCATGATTGCGCAAGATGATCATCGGGAAACAGAGATGGATGCGGGTCATTCACGATGTAGATATACAGCAACTTTCCAGTTATTGGTGATAGGTGGAAAGCTTCCATTGATTTGAACTGTTAGGGCTACACAAAATGAGAGCAATGCTAATAGCAATACTATTACTTCCAGTTCATGTATTGGCTGAGGAAGATTGTGGAAAAATCAATAGCT
>NZ_QPJY01000014.1 GCF_003337735.1 Thioalbus denitrificans
ACACGGAACACGGAACACGGAACACGGAACACGGAACACGGAACACGGAACACGGAACACGGAACACGGAACACGGAACACGGAACACGGAACACCCCTCACGCTTTGTCCGCCAGCCCCCGTTCCCGCAGGAAGGCGTCCACCAGCGTTCCCAGTCCCGGCTCGCCCACCTCGGCGAACTCGTAGCGGGCGTGCACCACCGGCTTGTCCAGCTGCAACAGGGCGCCCAGGTCGCAGGGAGTGGCGGCCACCACCACATCGGCCGCCACGGCATTGATGGTGGCCTCCAGCGCCCGCAGCTGCTCCGGGTTGTAGCCCACCGCGGGCAGCACGGGACCGATGTGGGGATACTGGTCGAAGACCGCGGCGATGGCCTCCGTCGCGGCACTGCGCGGATCGACGATGGTCGCCGCCTGGGCCCGGGTGGCGGCAACGAAGCCGGCGCCGTAGGCCATGCCGCCATGGGTGAGAGTGGGCCCGTCCTCCACCACCAGCACCCGCCGGCCGCGGACCGCCTCCGGGTTGTCCAGCGTGACCGGGGAGGCGCCGCGGATCACCGCCGCGCCGGGATTGATGCGCCGGGCCGCCTCGGTGACGGCCTGGATGTCGGCGTCGGCGGCGGAGTCGACCTTCGCCACCAGGATGATGTCGGCCATCCGCAGCACCGCCTCGCCGGGGTGATGGGTGGTCTCGTGGCCGGGCCGGAGCGGGTCCACCAGGACCAGGTGCAGATCCGGGCGCAGGAAGGGAAAGTCGTTGTTGCCGCCGTCCCAGAGCAGGATGTCCGCCTCCGCGCCGGCCCGCTCAACGATGGCGCCGTAGTCCACACCGGCGTAGACCACGCTGCCCAGCGCCAGGTGCGGTTCGTACTCCTCGCGCTCCTCCACCGTGCAGGCGGCCGCGTCCAGGTCGGCGCGGGTGGCGAAGCGCTGTACCGCCTGCCGCTCCAGGTCGCCATAGGGCATGGGGTGGCGGATGACCGCCACCCGCAGGCCGCGGGACTTGAGCCGCTGGGAAAGCCAGCGGGTGGTCTGGGACTTGCCGCAGCCGGTGCGGACCGCCGAGACGGCAATGACCGGCACCGCCGCCCGCAGCATGGTGCGTTCCGGCCCCAGCAGGAGGAAGTCGGCGCCGTTGGCCAGTGCCACCGAGGCGGTGTGCATCACGTGGGCGTGGCTGACGTCGCTGTAGGCGAACACCACCTGGTCCACCGCCTCGCGGCGGCACAGCGCGGCCAGACCCGACTCCTCCACGATGGGGATGCCCTCCGGGTAGAGGGGGCCGGCCAGCGCGGGCGGGTAGCGGCGCCCGGCGATGCGCGGTATCTGGGCGGCGGTGAAAGCCACCACCCGGCTGCCGGGATCGTCGCGGTAGATCACGTTGAAGTTGTGAAAGTCCCGCCCCGCGGCGCCCATGATCACCACCCGCAGGGGAACCTCGCCCGCTGCCATCGCCGCCTCCCCGGTCCGTGGCCCACTAACAGTCTAGTGTACTGCGCCACTCCGGGAGGCACATTCAGCGAGTTGCCGGCCGGTCAGATGCAAGGGCGCTTGCGCAGGAAGGGCAGGCCCCCATTCAAGCGGGCGCAACGCCGCAGATGGCCGGCCGGCGGCGCGCCCGCAGGGAGTCCCCCGAGAGCACCATGACCGCGTTGCAGCGCTTGACAGGGGAACAACCATTGCCTGCGCACTGCGCCTTGTCCTGGCGCTTTCGGGGGGCTCTGAACGTACCTCCAGGAGTGGGGCAGTACACTGGTGCACCGCGCCGTCGGCGAATGGCCGGGAAACCCTCTGCCGGAGACAAAAAAGCCCCCGCATCGCGGGGGCAGGTCGAGGGAGGAAACGGTCGTTACTGCTGCTTCAGCTCGGGGTGTTCAAGGTAGCGCACATCCTTCACCGACAGGGGCAGCGGATTCACGTAGGCGTAACCCTGGGACTGGAGGGAGGCGATCTCGGGGAAGCCCGCGGGGACGACGGTGATGAACCCGTGCATGTCCTCGGCGCTGAAGCCGGCGGCCCGCATGGCGTTGTTGCACATGCGGAACTCCACGCCCTGCTCGGCCAACTCGGCCATCTTGTCCACCACCGGCTGGTATTTCTCGTAGTTCTCCTTGGCGAAGACCCGCAGCTCCGGCCCGTGGGTCACCACCACCATCTTGCCGTTCAGTTGCTTGGAGGTGTTCTTGACGAAGTTGTAGAGGATGTTGAGCTTCGCGGGGTCTTCGTAGTTCACGTCGAAGACCGCGTTGATGGTCTGGTACTCGTGCATGTCGGTTGCGGCCGTGCCGTAGGGGGCGAAGCCCTCCGCGGCATGGGTGGGCCCGAGGGCGAACAACAGCGCGGCGGCGGCCGCAAGGATGCTGGTTCTCTTCATCTGGCAATTCTCCGCACAATCATGATTGGAGAGGACCGGTGGCATGTCCCCTGTGTCACGCCTGCCCGCTGGGCGGCGCTGTCGCGGCATCCGGCCTGTGTGGTCCCGGACCGTCCGCGGTCCGGTCGTTGTGGATTCAGTTCGCGACCCGCTGCCTCAGCCAGGTCTTGAGGCGATCGGTCTCGCGTACGATGGCGCCGGGATCATGAAAGGCGTTTCCCACCAGGCTGGCGCCCTGCAGCGCCATCACCAGGTGTTCCGCGCCACCGCCGGGATCGGCCGCACCGAGAATCCGGAACTGCTTTTCGCTCCATTCCCGCAGCAGCAGGAGCGGCCTGGCCGCCAGCCCGGCCATCCGTGCCCCGGCCCGCGACAGTTCGTAGCAGAGGCTGCCGATGGGGCAGCCGTAGCGGGCGTCGATTTCGGAGTCCTCCCGCCAGATATCCACCAGGGCCTCGAGGCGGGCGAGGGGAGGTCGATCCCGCTCCCACTCCTCCATGCGCCGGGTCAGCTCCGCCATCCGGGCGGTGATGATCTGCTCGACCATGCTCTCCTTGGTGCGGAAGTAGTAGTAGATTCCGCCCACCGGAACATGGGCCTCCCGGGCGATATCCGCCAGGGTGGTGAGGTGATAGCCCTGCCGGTGCACCACCGCCTCGGCCGCCTGCAGCAGGCGTTGGTGCTTGTCGATGGAACGCTGTTGTCTGGTCATGAATAAAGTAAGTTGGCTGACTTAAATAAAGGCCGGAAATCGAACCCTGTCAAGCGCGGCGTCGTTGTCGGTCATGGCTGCCGCCGCTCCAGGGCTGGAGGGGAGCCCGGCCGGTGAGCTTCCGGAGTGGAGCGGCGTCGTGGTACCCGCCTCAGCTGTTCCCATGCACCGCTGTGGCGGCGGAACGACTGTTCCGCGGCGGTAATCCCTGTTCAGGTATCCGCGCCCCAGTCCTCATCGTCGGCAAAGCCCTCGTCCGATGATTCCGGATCGAGGGTCTGTTCTTCATCGAGGGGGGCGGATAGCGGTTCCGCGTCCGGCTTCCGCCGGGCGGCACTCTGGCTCGATGAAGCCAGCCGGACCCGCAGTTCCCGGGCCCGCTGATCGGCCAGCAGAGCCGCCCGCGCCGCCTCGAAGTCGGTCAGGGTGGCGTCCAGGTCCTGGAGCGTGTCGGGCTCGACCCAGCGCACCCGTTCGAGCACCCGGGCGGCCTCGAACTCGACGATGGCGCCGCGGCGGCCGTGGTAGAGGTAGATACGCCCCGGGGTGACGGGCTCCGGCAGCTGGGGATCACGGATGACCAGCGTGCTCCGCAGCCCGGCCTCGAGCCAGCCGAATATGATGCCGTTCACTTCTGTGCGACTTTTCCTGCCCATGTTCCGCGCACCTTTCTCAATCAGGTCGTTCTGGATGGCCCCGGGCTTTCCTGGGCCCGGAAGGTCCGACCCGGATCCGGGCCGGCGGCATCCTCCGCGCGCCGATATTACGACGAATTTCCGTATCGGGTCACCGGGTCTGGCGCGGCTGATTCATGGGCTGCCGGCCCGGAATCCGGGAAAATTTGCCGATGGTCAGCCGTGATTCTGACAACTGTCTGACGAAAAACAAAAAATAGCCTGCGGTCACGGCATGCCCTAGACTGTCCCGTAAGGGCGGTTGGAAGACTCCGGCCGGCCCGGGGCCGTACCGGGGAGCGGGCGGCAATCCAGGGTGGCGATCGCCGTGAAGTGTGCCAGGGACAGGGTGTCAAACAGCGGTGGGGCGATCGCGGCATAACGAGGTGAACCATGAAGAACCGCGTTGCGGGCGCAATCGCGCTGCTGATGGCTGTTTCCGGATCCTTCGCCATCCAGGCCTCGGAGGTGGATCAGGCGGCGGCCGAACGGGGGCGTGAGCATTTCAAGCTGTTCTGCACCAACTGTCACGGCCTGTCGGGGGAGGGTAATGGTCCCCTGGTGGCGATGCTCAAGATCCAGCCTGCGGACCTGACCCAGCTCGCCCGTAGGGATGGCGGTCATTTCGATGCCGAGCGGGTGCTGAAAGCCATCGACGGACGCCATGAGGTGGGTTCGGAAGGCACGAGAAACATGCCGGTATTCAGCGAGAACCTGGCCATCAGCACGGTCATCGATCTGGTCGAGTACCTCAAGACCATCCAGCGCTGAGACCGGTCCTGCCGGATCCAGGGGCGCAATCAGCCGCCCGGGCGTCTGCCCCGGGCGCGCTTAATCTCGCATTGCCCGGTTCAGGGGCGCTAAACTGAACCCGGTGCTCCGGCGCTGGACCCGGGTTCAGCCGGTGCCGTTTCCGAGACAAACCGGCGGCGAGAGAGCGTGAAATTCAGCGTCCACTTCAATCAGCCAACACGCATCGTCCTGCTGGTCGCGCTGGCGCTTCTCTCCCTCCTTGGCAACTACCAGGCCTTCCCGCTCTTCTTCCGCGTCGAGTTCCTCTTCGGCAGCATCGCCACGCTGATCGCGCTGCAACTGCTGGGTCGCCCCGCCGCGATGCTGGTGGCGGTCGTGGGGTCGCTGTACACGCTGCTGGTCTGGGGGCACCCCTATGCGCTCATCATCGCCCTGCTGGAGGTGGCGGTGGTGGGAATGCTCTCCCGCAGCCTCGTGCGCAGCATCGTGGCCGCCGACATCCTCTACTGGACCTTCCTCGGCGCACCCCTGTCCATCCTCTTCTATGCCGGGTTGATGGGTGCGCCCAGCGAACAGGCGGCGCTCATCGGGATGAAACATGCCCTCAACGGGGTCTTCAACGCCATCGTCGCGAGCATGTTGCTGTCGGTGCTGGTGCTTTATCAGCGCGGCTCCGGCCGGGGCATCGTGGTCCACAGCCTCTCCCTGCGCAACCTGGTGCTGAATATCCTCATCACCTCCGTATTCATGCCCTCGCTGGCGCTCATCGTCTACCAGAACCGCAACGCCTTGAGCGAGGTGCAGGCCGCCCTGGAGGGAGAACTGATCCTCCACGCCCGATTCCTGAAGGATTTCGTCGCCTCCGGCGCCCGGGAGCCGGATTTGCCCAGGATCCGCCGAGTGCTGGAGGTCTGGTCGCGGGGGGACGGGATGCACACGTCGCTGTTGCGAGCCGACGGCTCGGTACTGCTGAGCACGACCACCGCCCAGCGGATCCGGAGAGTGCTTGGCACCGGCAGGCAGACCCTACTGGGAGGGGGGCTGGTGCTGTGGGTGCCACCCGGCACCATGCCCGAGGTGGTGCGCTGGAACGAAGCCAGCTACTTCGTCCATGAGATGGTGGGCGTCGGGGAGATCGGGTCGGTGCTCGTACAGGTGCCGGCGGCGGAGAGCCTGCACCAGTTGGAGCGGACCTACCTGGAGGCCTTCCGGCTGCTGGGCGGCATCACGCTGCTGACCCTGCTGCTCGGGCCCGTGGCGAGCCATCTGCTGGTCCGGCCCCTGCGCCAACTCTCCGAGGTGAGCCGTGATGTCCCGGCCAAGCTGATGCACGCCACTCCCATCGACTGGCCGGTGAGCGGTGTGAACGAATTCGCCCGTCTGACCGAGAATATCCGCTTGATGGCCACCTCCCTGGGACGGACCTTCGCCGAGCTGCGGGCCGCCCGCGACGAGCTCGAACGTCGGGTGGAGGAACGAACCGCCAGCCTCAAGGAGAGCGCCGCCCGCACCCAGGCCATCGTCGACAATGCCGTGGAGGGCATCATCACCATTGACGAGGAGGGGCTCGTAGAGAGCTTCAATCCCGCCGCCGAGCGAATCTTCGGCTACTCTGCCGGTGAGGTCCTGGGGCGCAATGTCTCCATGCTCATGCCGGAGCCCTACCACACCGGTCATACCGGCTACATCCGCCGCTACCTGGAGACCGGCGAGCCGCGGATGATGGGGGCGGGCCGCGAAACGGAGGGTCGGCGCAAGGATGGCACCGTGTTCCCGCTGGAGATCGCGGTCAGCGAGGTGCCGTTTCCCGATCGCCACCTGTTTACCGGGATTGTCCGCGACATCAGCGAGCGCAAGAAGATGGATCGGATGAAGAGCGAGTTCATCTCGACGGTCAGCCACGAGCTGCGCACGCCGCTGACCTCCATCCGCGGCTCCCTGGGGCTGGTGATCGGGGGCATCTCCGGTGAGCTCCCGGAGCAGGCCCGGGGGTTGATCGAGATCGCCAGCAAGAACAGTGAACGCCTCTCCCGTCTCATCAACGACATCCTCGACGTGGAGAAGATTGAGTCGGGGCACATGGCGTTCGATATCCGCCCGGTCGCCCTGTGGCCCATCATCGAACAGGTGATCGAGGCCAACCAGGCCTATGCCACCCAGTACGGGGTGCATATCGTGCTCGAATCGGTGGACGAGGGGCTTTCCGTGCTGGCCGATCCCGACCGGCTGACCCAGGTCTTTACCAACCTGCTCTCGAACGCGGCCAAGTTCTCACCCCAGGGTGGCACGGTGAACGTCGCAGTCGCGGAGAACGCCGGCGAGGTGCGCATCGCCATAGCCGATCAGGGCACCGGCATTCCCGAGGAGTTCCGGACCCATGTATTCGAGAAGTTCTCCCAGGCGGACGCCTCCGATACCCGCCGCAGCGGCGGCACCGGTCTGGGCCTGAGTATCGCCAAGGCCATCGTTGATCGGCTCGGCGGACGCATCGATTTCGAGTCGATGCCGGGCACGGGTACCACCTTCACCGTCGACCTGCCCCTTTGGTCCGGTCCCGGCGCCCAGGTTTTCACCCGCCGGAGTCCTGGCGTCCGCGGCCGGGGGCGGGGCATAAGCCGGGTGCTGGTCTGCGAGGACGATCCCGATGTGGGCAACCTCCTGCGCCTGATGCTGGAGCAGGAGGGGTATCGTGCCGATATCGCCACCAGCCTCGGTCAGGCCCGCACCCTGCTGGCCAAGGAGCGGTATGCGGCCATGACACTCGATATCATGCTGCCGGACGGCAACGGTCTCGAGCTGCTCCACGAGCTGCGCCGGGATGAGCGTACCGTGGACCTGCCGGTGGTCATCGTTTCGGCGGTGGCCGACCTGCACCGGCAGGAGGTGGACGGCGAGGTCCTGGCGGTGGTTGATTGGTTGCGCAAGCCCATCGACCAGGACCAGCTGATTCGGGCGGTACGGCGCGCGGCCTCAGGGCCGCGCCCGCGGATTCTGCACGTTGAGGATGATCCGGATGTGCAGCGGGTGGTTGGGGACATCCTGCGGGATTTCGCCCAAGTGGAGGTGGCGAACAACCGCACCGATGCGGAGGCGGCGCTGGAGCAGGGCGGCTTCAGCCTGGTGATCCTCGACCTGGAGCTTCCGGATGGTTCCGGACTCTCGCTGCTACCCGTGGTGGGACGCTTCCATCCGCCGATTCCGGTGGTGATCTTCTCCGCACACCAACACAATCATGCGTTGGCCGACGAGGTGGCGGCCGCCCTCGTGAAGTCGAGAACGACAAACCACGAGCTGGTCGCCACCATCCGTGGCATTCTCGGCGAGCACGGGAAGCTGCCGGTAGCCGCGGATGGCCACCCCGAGAGGAGCTGAGGGAAGCGATGAGCACACAGCAACTGCGCCGAATTCTCTGTGTCGAGGACGAGCCGGACATCCAGACCGTGGCGCGTCTGGCCCTCGAGACGTTGGGCGGGTTCGAGGTGGCGTTCTGCGATACCGGACCGGAGGCCATCGAGAGGGCTCCCCGCTTCGGACCGGACCTGATACTGCTGGACGTCATGCTGCCGGAGATGGATGGCCCCCAGACCCTGGCGGCACTCCGACAGTTGCCGGAGCTGGGTGCCGTGCCCGTCGTGTTCATGACCGCCAAGGTGCAGCCGGGCGAGGTACGCCGCTATCTCGAGCTCGGCGCGGTCGACGTCATCGCCAAGCCGTTCGATCCCATGGTGCTGCCCCAGCGTGTTCGCGCCATCTGGGAGCGGGTGCATGACTGAACGCCAGCAGGAATTCGAACAGCAACTCGCCGAACTCCAGCGGGGGTACCGGGTGCGCCTGCCCCAGCGGGTCGCCGCCATCGCCCTGGCCTGGAACCGCCTGAGAGAGCCGCCGGGAACCGGGGAAGCGGCCCTGGACCTGCAGCGGCTCGCGCACAACCTGGCCGGGTCCGGGACCGCCTTCGGTTTTCCCGCCGTGAGCAAGGCGGCACGGGATCTGGAGACGGTGATCGAGGCCTGGCCCGGTGTCGGAGAAGGGGCGGTCGAGGAGGCGCTGGCCGTGCTCCACGGCACCGTCACCGAGTTGGCCAGCCAGGATGCCGGTTCCGCTGCCGCGGCGGCCGGGGCAGTGAAGACAACACCGTTACTGGACCTGGTTCTGGTGGCCGATTCTGGCAGCGAGCCCTGCCGGGAGCTGGCGGCGCAACTGGGCCATTACGGCTACCGTATCGAGCAGCTGCGGGATTCCGTGGCCCTGGAACAGCGCCTGGCCCAGAAGCCACCCGCGGCACTGATCGTCGATGCGAGCCACGGCCGGGGCAAGTTCTCGGGCATCGAGCAGATGGTCCACCTGCAGGAGTCCGGGGTTGCGCTGCCGCCGGTCTTCTACCTTTCGGACCGTGATGATGCGCGCACCCGCCTGGCTGGGGTGCGGGCCGGTGGTGCAGGTTTCTTCATCAAGCCGGTGGATGCCATCGACATGGCCGCGGCGCTCGAGCGCCTGATCCCCCATGAGTCACCGGAGCCCGGTCGGGTCCTGATCGTCGACGATGACACCGTTCTCGCCGCCCGTCATGCCCTGGTGCTCGAACAGGCCGGGATGCGTACGCGGGTGGTCAACGACCCCCTGCGGGCGCCCGAGGAACTGGCCGATTTCCACCCCGACCTCGTGCTCATGGAACTCTACATGCCCGAATGTGACGGGCTCGAGCTGGCGGCGATCATCCGCCAGCAGGAGGCCTACATGGGCACCTCCATCGTCTTTCTCTCCAGCGATACCGACACCTCACTGCATCTCCATGCCCTGCGTGCCGGCGGGGACGACTACCTGGTCAAGCCGTTGCCCCCGGAACGGCTGGTGGCCTCAGTGGCGGCACGGGTGCAGCGGGCCCGCACCCTCAACACCTTCATGGCGCGGGACAGCCTGACCGGGCTTTACAACCATTCGCGCATCGAGGAGCAGTTTCTCCGTGAACTGGCCCGGGCCCATCGCCTGGGGACGCCGTTCGCCTACGCGTTCATCGACCTGGATCACTTCAAGCAGGTCAACGACGTCTACGGCCACGCGGCCGGCGACCGCGTGCTCATGAGCCTGGCCCGGCTGCTGGTTCACCGTCTGCGGCGCACCGACCTGGTGGGACGCTACGGCGGGGAGGAGTTCATCGTGGTCCTGCCCGACACCGACTGGGAGCAGGCCATGTCCATCATCGACGAGTTGCGGGAGAGCTTCGCCGGCATCCGCCACCAGATCGCAGGCAGCGAGTTTCGCGTCACCTTCAGTGGCGGGGTGGCGGGCTTTCCCACTTTCTCGGATGCCGTGACTCTGGCCCGGGCCGCCGATCAGGCGCTCTACACGGCGAAGCGCACCGGCCGCAACCGGGTCGTGCGTGCGCCGCTGCCGCGACCGGGCTGACGCGCATCGGCGTGTCTGGCCCCCGGCTGGAATTGACAGACCTGGACACGCGACCGAAACTCGCAACCCCGGCTCCGGTTACGGTCAGGCGCCGGGACCGTAGCTGAAGTTCCCGACCCGAGGGGGATACAACCATGCCGAGGAAGTTCGCCAAGCTGCTGGCCGTATGCCTGGCCTTTACCGCTGCGGCCGTCGCCGCCGCCGAGGAACCGGTGGTCAACGTCTACAACTGGTCGGACTATATCGCCGAGGACACGCTGCAGCAGTTCGAGGCGGCCACGGGCATCAAGGTGGTCTATGACGTCTATGATGCCAACGAGGTGCTGGAGGCGAAGCTGCTCGCCGGCGCCAGCGGCTACGATGTCATCTTTCCCTCGGCGCAGCCCTTCGCCGAGCGCCATGTCAGCGCCGGTCTCTACCGGCCGCTGGAGCGGGACAAGCTGCCCCATTACGGCAACCTCGACCCGGACATCCTCGGGGCGCTGGCGGATTCGGACCCTGGCAACGCCCATCTCGTGCCCTACATGTGGGGAACCACCGGCATCGGCTACAACGTCCGGATGGTCCGGGAAATGCTGGGCGACGAGGCACCGCTGGACAGCTGGCGGCTGATTTTCGATCCTGCCATCGCCAAGCGGCTCGCCGGCTGCGGTATCAGTGTGCTGGATGACGAGCAGGAGGCCCTGGCCGCTGCGCTCACCTACCTGGGCAAGGATCCCAACAGCACCGATCCGGCCGACATCGAGGCGGCGGCGGAGGCCTTCGCGCAGGTGCGTCCCTTTATCCGCTATTTCCACTCCTCCCAGTACATCAACGACCTTGCCAACGGCGACCTGTGCGTGGCCCACGGCTACTCCGGCGATGTGCTCCAGGCCCGCGATCGGGCCGACGAGGCGGACAACGGTGTGGAAGTGGCGTTCACCATTCCGCGGGAGGGGGCGATCCTCTGGATCGACGTGATGGCAATCCCCGTCGATGCGCCGCATCCGGACAACGCCCACCGCTTCATCGACTTCCTCCTGCAGCCGGAGGTGATCGCGGACATCAGCAACTACGTGGCCTATGCCAATGCCAACAGTGCCGCCACGCCGCTCCTGGACGAGGAGGTGCGCGACGATCCGGGCATCTATCCCCCCGCCGCGGTCAAGGCCCGCCTGGTCACCGCCAAGGTGATGCCGCAGCAGCTGCAGCGGCTCCGGGTCCGCACCTGGACCCGGATCAAGACCGGGCAGTGAGCGAGCGGACGGCCTGAACGCGGCGGCTGTGCAGCCCCCCGCCGGGCGCGGCCGCCGCCGGACAACCTCTGAGCCTCGCCGCTGGCGTCCGTCGGGCGCCGCCGGCATTTTCGGGAGCCGTCGATACATGGCATTCCCCAAACGGGAGCAGACCCGCTTCGAACCCTGGCAGGATCCGGCCACGCGGCCGTTTCTCAGGATCGAGAACGTCACCAAGACCTTCGACGACCTCTACGCGGTGGATGCGGTCACGCTGAACGTCTACCAGGGCGAGTTCTTCGCCATGCTGGGCGCATCCGGGTGCGGCAAGAGCACGCTGCTGCGTCTCCTGGCCGGGCTGGAGCGTCCCACCGCCGGGCGCATCATCATCGACGGCCAGGACATGACCGAGGTGCCCCCCTACGAGCGCCCGGTGAACATGATGTTCCAGTCCTACGCCCTGTTCCCCCACATGAGCGTGGAGCAGAACGTGGCCTTCGGCCTGCGCCAGGAGCGCATGCCCCGGGGCGCGGTGCGCGAGCGGGTGGCGGAGATGCTGGAGCTGGTGCGGATGACGCCGCTGGCCCGCCGCCGACCCGACCAGCTCTCGGGCGGCCAGCGCCAACGGGTCGCGCTCGCCCGCTCGCTCGCCAAGCACCCCAAGCTGCTGCTGCTCGACGAGCCCCTCGGGGCGCTGGACCGCAAGCTGCGCGAACATACCCAGTTCGAGCTGGTGAACATCCAGGAGCGCACCGGCATCACCTTCATCATGGTCACCCACGACCAGGAGGAGGCGATGACCATGTCCACCCGCATCGCGGTGATGGAGGCGGGCCGGATCATCCAGGTGGGGACTCCCGCCAACATCTACGAGTATCCATCCAGCCGCTTCGTGGCCGAGTTCATCGGGGCGGCCAACGTCTTCGAGGGGCGCGTGGTCGCCGACCACGACGGCCGGCTCCTGATCCATTCCGAGGCGATTCGCGGCGACCTGCTCATGGAACATGCCCAGCCCCTGGCGCCGGGCACCCCGGTCACGGTGGCGCTGCGCCCGGAGAAGCTGGTGGTGAGCGAGAGCGAGCCGGAGGGCGAGGTGAACCGCGTCGTCGGCACCGTGGCGGAGATCGCCTACCTGGGGGATGTGTCCATCTACCACGTGCGCACGGCCGGAGGACAGGTGGTCCAGGTGCAGCTGACCAACATTTCCCGCCTGAGCCAGCCCCGGCTCACCTGGGACCAGGAGGTCTATCTCTCCTGGCAGCCCGGCAGCGGGGTGGTGCTGACCGCATGAACGGCCGGCCGCGGAGACCACCGGCCCGGGCCATCCCCGACACCGTCTTCGGGCGGGTCTGGACCTGGCTCAGCGGCCTGCCGCTGTGGTCGCGGGTGCGCGGGGTGGCCAGGCTCCTGCGCGGGCGCGGGCTGGTGACGGCGCTGCCGTTCCTGTGGCTGCTGATCTTCTTCCTGGTGCCCTTCGTCTTCGTGCTCAAGATCAGCCTGGCCGAGCCGGTGCTGGGGCAGCCTCCCTACAGCGCGCTGGCCACCCTCTCCGAGGGCTTCGTCCAGCTGCGCATCAACCTGGGCAACTACCTGTTCCTGCTGCAGGACACGCTCTACGTCTCGGCCTACCTGAACTCCATCAGGATCGCGGCGGTCTCCACCCTGTTGTGCCTGCTGATCGGCTATCCCATGGCCTACGCCATCGCCCAGGCGCGGCCGGCGCTGCGCAACGTGCTGCTGATGCTGATCATCCTGCCGTTCTGGACCAGCTTCCTGATCCGGGTCTATGCCTGGATCGGCATCCTCAAGAGCAACGGGCTCGTCAACAACCTGCTGCAATGGATCGGGCTCATCGACCAGCCGCTGCCGCTGCTGCACAGCGACTTCGCCGTCTACGTGGGCATCGTCTACTCCTATCTTCCCTTCATGGTGCTGCCCCTCTACGCCACCCTGGTGCGCATGGATCCGGCCCTGCTGGAGGCGGCCAAGGATCTGGGCTGCCGGCCGCTGAAGGCGTTCTGGCGCGTGACCCTGCCCCTGTCCATGCCCGGCGTCATCGCCGGCTCCTCGCTGGTGTTCATACCGGCGGTGGGCGAGTTCGTCATTCCCGACCTGCTGGGCGGGCCCGACACGCTGATGATCGGCAAGGTGCTGTGGACGGAGTTCTTCACCAACCGCGACTGGCCGGTGGCCTCGGCGGTGGCGGTGGCCATGCTGCTGTTCCTGGTGGTGCCCATCGCGCTGTTCCAGCGTACCCAGGAGCGGCAGGCCGAGCCGGGTGAGCCGCGGTGAACGGCCGGCGCCCGTTCTGGCTGTTCACGGCGCTCGCCTTCGGCTACGCCTTCCTCTACGGCCCCATCCTCTCCCTGGTGGTCTACTCCTTCAACGCCTCCCGGCTGGTGACGGTGTGGGGCGGCTTCTCCACCCGCTGGTACGGCGAGCTGCTCGCCAACGAGCAGATCCTCGCGGCGGCCTGGCTGAGCCTGCGCATCGCCGCGCTGAACGCCTCCGTGGCGGTGGTCCTGGGGACCCTGGCGGGTCTGGCCCTGTCCCACTTCGGCCGGTTCCGGGGGCGCACGCTGTTTTCGGCCATGGTGAGCGCGCCGCTGGTGATGCCGGACGTGATCCTCGGCCTCGCCTCGCTGCTCCTGTTCGTCTCCATGGGGCAGCTGCTGGGCTGGCCGGAGGGGCGCGGCGTCACCACCATCACCATCGCCCATATCACCTTCAGCATCGCCTACGTGACGGTCATCGTGCAGTCCCGCCTGTCGCAGCTGGACGAGTCCATCGAGGAGGCCGCGCTGGACCTCGGCGCACGGCCCTGGAAGGTGTTCCTGGTCATCACCCTGCCCATCATCGCCCCGGCGCTGCTGGCCGGCTGGCTACTGGCCTTCACCCTGTCGCTGGACGACCTGGTCATCGCCAGCTTCGTCTCCGGCCCCGGCGCCACCACGCTGCCTATGGTGGTCTACTCCAGCGTCCGCCTGGGCGTCAGTCCGCAGATAAACGCGCTGGCCACCATCATCGTCGGCCTGGTGACCGCCGGCATCGTGGTGGCCGGACTGGTGCTGCACCGGCGCGACCGCCGGGCCCGATCCGGCCCTCCCGAGCCCGTTGCCCGTTAACAAAATTTTACTTTCCATCGACAGCCCGGATTATCGGTCGCAGGCATATCGCTATACTCTGGATGGAACGGCCGGCCGCGGGCGCGCCCGGGGAGGGGGAGGAAGATGCCGGCCCGGCCTGGCCGGGAGGCACTTCGGCACTTTCGCGTCAGCAGGTAAATCCATGCATGCACCCGTATCCGCGGGTGCCCGGGGAGGGCGAGGACGGATGGGAGAGACGACAGGGACGACTCACCAGATCGCTCTGGCAGTCGACGACGACCCGTCCATGCGCCTGATGTTGCGCAAGACCCTGGAGCGGACCGGGCTCGAGGTGCACGAAGCGGGAAACGGCCAGCTGGCCCTGGATCGGTTCCAGGAACTCCACCCGGATATCGTGCTGCTCGATATCAGCATGCCGGTGATGGATGGTTTCCGGGCCTGTACCGAGATGCGGCGGCTGGAGAACGACCGCCAGACACCCATTGTCATGGTGACCGGCGCCGATGACCACGACTCCATCCGCCGCGCCTACGAAGTGGGCGCCACCGACTTCATCACCAAGCCCATCAACTGGCGCATCCTGAGCCACCGGGTCCGGTACATGCTCCGCGCCAGCCAGACCATGCGCCAGCTCCGCGAGAGCGAGATGCGCAATCGCGCCATCCTCGAGGCGATGCCCGACATCATGTTCCGTATCGCCGCCGATGGCACCATCCTCGATTTCCGCCCCGGACAGGCCTCCGCCCTGGATCTGAAAACCAGCCGGCCGGTGGGCCGTACCGTGAGCGAGGTGCTCTCCGGGACCACCGGCACCCTGATGGAAAACCACTTGCGCCGCGCCCTGCGCGCCAACGGGATCCAGCAGTACGATTTCGAGGTCAAGAGCGCCCTGGAGGAACGGGTCTACGAGTCACGCCTCGTGGCCAGTGGCCGCGACGAGGTGTTCGCCATCGTCCGCGATGTCACCGACACCAAGCGCGCCGAGGAGCGAATGCGCCAGCTGGCCTACTTCGACGAGATGACGGGGCTGCCCAACCGGCAGTTCTTCAAGGAACAGCTGGAGCAGAGCATTGCCCAGGCCCGGCGCTACAAGCGCCAAATGGCGCTTCTGTTCGTGGATCTGGACCGCTTCAAGCGCATCAACGATACCCTCGGTCACAACATCGGCGACCTGCTGCTCAAGCGCGTCGCCCACCAGATTTCCCACTCGGTGCGCGAGAGCGACGTGGTGGGTCGGGCGGGGGTGGAGGAGCTGGGCCAGATCGCCCGCCTGGGCGGGGACGAGTTCACGGTGGTGCTGAGCGAAATCAAATCCCCCGAGGAGGCCGCCCAGGTGGCGCGCCGCATCCAGGAATCCCTGGTTCAGCCCATGAAGGTGGGGGGCTACGAGATCGTCATCACCCCGAGCATCGGCGTGGCCATCTATCCCGATCACGGCGAGGATCTCAATACCCTGCTCAAGAACGCCGACGTGGCGATGTACTACGCCAAGGGCGAGGGGCGCAACAATTACCAGTTCTACACGCCCGCCATGAACGAACGGGCGTTCGACCGCCTGACGCTGGAGAATGCGCTGCGCCGGGCCCTGGACAACAACGAGCTGTTCATCCACTACCAGCCCCAGGTGAACCTGGAGAGCGGGGAGATGGTGGGCGTCGAGGCGCTGGCCCGGTGGCAGCACCCCGAACGCGGGCTGCTGTCGGCAGGCAACTTCATACCCCTCGCGGAAGAGACCGGCCAGGTGATACTGATCGGGGAATGGGTGCTGCGCCGGGCCTGCGAGCAGCATTGCGAATGGCTGCAGGCGGGGCTGCCGCCCCTGCGCATGGCGGTCAACCTCTCCGGGCTCCAGTTCCGCCAGGAGGGGCTGCTGTTTCTCCTGCGCGACGTGATCGAGAAGACGGGCATCGATCCCGCCTACCTGGAGCTGGAGGTCACCGAGAGCATCCTGATGCAGAACACCGAGCAGGCTCGCGAACGTGTGCAGGAGCTCAAGGACCTGGGCGTGACCCTGGCCGTGGACGATTTCGGCACCGGCTACTCCTCCCTCAGCTATCTCAAGAACTTCCCGGTAAAAACCCTCAAGATCGATCAATCCTTCATCCGCAACGTGGCGGAGGATGCCGACAGCATGGCCATTACCGATGCCATCATCGCCATGGCCCACAGCCTGGGCATGCGGGTTATCGCCGAGGGGGTGGAGAAGGATGAGCAGCTGAACTACCTGCGCCGGCAGAACTGCGACGAGGTCCAGGGTTTCCTGTTCAGCCGTCCCGTGGCGCCGGAGGTGATCGACGAGCATTTGCGCCGGCAGGCCGAGGGCGTGCTGCTCCCGGACCAGCCGCTCCTCGCCGCGGCGGAGTGAATTCAACGCCAGGGCGCAATTCTCTTGGCGTCTTGACGTTGAATCCTCGCAGGTCCAGCGCGGGGATTACCGCTCAGAACACCGACCAGCGGCGGTAGGACATGGCCCGCTTCACCCGCCGGGTGGCCAGGTCGATGGCCGCCTGCCGGGGCAGGACACCCTGGCTGCGCACCGTGTCGAGCACCTCGCGGACATTGGCGCGCAGCTTCTCCTCGATGGCCTGGAAGGCCTGGGTCTGGGTGCCGTGCAGGTACTCCACGGCGGCGCAGATCACCCCGCCGGCGTTGGCGATGAAATCCGGCACCACCAGCACGCCGCGCTCGTGCAGGGTCTGTTCCGCGTCATGGGTGATGGGGATGTTGGCGCCTTCCACCACCAGCCGGGCCTGCAGCCGGTCCACGTTGTCGGCGTGAATGACGTCCGGGCGTGCCGCCGGAATCCAGATCTCGCAGGGCACATCGATGATGCCGTCCACCGGCAGCTTCACGCCCCGGGGGTGATCGGTCACGCTGCGCCCCTCGGCCTTGAGGGCGATGAGCGCCTCCACGTCCAGTCCGTCCGGGTCGTGCAGGGTGCCGCCGGTGTCCGCGGCGGCCACCAGCACCGCGCCGCGCTCGGCCAGGAAACGGGCCGCATGGGTGCCCACCGCGCCGAAACCCTGGATGGCCACCCGTGCGCCGTCCAGGCCGAAGTCACAGAAGGGCAGGGTCACCTCCACCACGTGGCCGATACCGAAGCCGGTGGCCCCCACCTGGTCCAGGGGGATGCCGCCCACCACCCGGGGCAGCCCCACCACCCGGTCGATCTCGTCCTTGATCCAGGCCATGCAGGTCTCGTCGGTGCCCATGTCCGGGGCGAAGATGTATTCCTTCTCGCTCTCCATGGAGCGGCACAGGGCGCGGATGAGCCGCTCCTTCCCCGCAACCGGCATCTTGGGATCGCCGTAGAGCACCACCTTGCCGCCGCCATGGGGCAGCCCCGCCGCGGCGTTCTTGAACGTCATCGCCCGCGCCAGCCGGAAGCACTCCTCGGTGGTGACGTCCGGCGCCATGCGCACGCCGCCGATGGCCGGCCCCGCCGCCACGTTGTCCACCACCAGCACCGCCCGCAGGCCTGTCTTCGGCTCCCAGGTGTGCACCACCTTCGCCGGCCCCAACTCGTCGGCGAACCTGAACACATCTTCCATCGTATCCTCCCGTGTCGACCCAGTTCGGCCTGGATGATTCAACGCCAAGACGCGAAGGCGCCAAGACGCCAAGGAAAGGAAGGGTTGGTTCGGGAGGGGGTGGCCTGGCGACCTCTCCCGCGGACATTGAGCCCGGGCAGACGGCACCACCTCTCACCGTGTGAATGCCGCCGCTGCAGCGGACTCCGCCGGAACCATTGAACCTTTGCGTCCTGGTGTCCTTGCGTCTTGGCGTTAACGATTTCCCCCTTCCCCGAGCGTTTTCTCCATCGCCTCGCGCATGCGGAACTTCTGCAGCTTGCCGGTGACGGTCATGGGGAACTCCGTGACGATGCGCAGGTGGCGCGGCACCTTGTAGTGGGCGAGGTGCGCCGCGCACCACTCGCGCAGGGCCTCGACCGCCTCCGGCCGGCCCGGCTTGAGCTGCACCCAGGCGGCAACCTCCTCGCCCCAGTAGTCGTCCCGCACTCCGAACACCGCCGCCTGGGCCACCGCGGGGTGGGCGAACAGCACCTCCTCGATCTCGCGCGGATAGATGTTCTCGCCGCCGCGGATGATGAGTTCCTTCAGTCGCCCGGTGATGCGCAGGCTGCCGTCGGCGTCCATGCTGCCCAGGTCCCCGGAGTGGAGCCAGCCGTTGGCGTCCACTGTCCTGCGGGTCGCCGCCTCGTCGCCGTAGTAGCCCTTCATGACGTGGTAGCCGCGAAAGCAGACCTCGCCGCTCTCGCCGCGGGGCAGGGTGGCGCCGCTCTTGACGTCCACCACCTTCACCTCCTGGTGGGGAAGGTTGCGGCCCACCGTCTCCGTGCGCAGGCCCAGGTCGTCGTCACGACGGGTGAGGTGGGTGAGCGGCGAGGCCTCGGTCTGGCCGTAGCCGATGAGGATCTCCGGGCAGTGCAGCGCGCCCATCACCCGTTTCAGCAGCGGCACCGGGCAGGGCGCGCCGGCCATGATCCCGGTGCGCAGGCTCTCCACCGCCCGCGGCCGATCCGCCTGCGCCTCCAGCAGGGCGATGAACATGGTGGGCACTCCGTGGACGGCGGTGCAGCGCTCCGCCGCGATGGCGTCCAGGCAGGCCCCGGCATCGAAGTGCTCCGCCGGCAACACCAGGGCGGCTCCCGCAGAGAGGCAGAGCAGGTTGGCCAGCACCATGCCGAAGCAGTGGTAGAAGGGTACCGGGACGCAGAGCCGGTCGGCCGGGGTGAAGCCGAGCAGGCGGGCGGAGAACCAGGCGTTGTTGAGCAGGTTGTGGTGGGAGAGCAGCACCGCCTTGGGGAAGCCCGTGGTGCCCGAGGTGAACTGGATGTTGATGGGGTCGTCCCGGTCCAGGGCCGCCGTGGCCGCCTCCAACTCCGCGGCGTCGACGCCGCGACCGGCCTCCAGCACTTCGTTCCAGAGATTGAAGCCTGCCGCCGGCCGGGCGGGATCCGGGTCGCGGGGGTCGAAGAGCACTACCCGGCGCAACGCGGGGAACCGGGCGCTGCGCCAGTGACCGCCGGGTGCGGTGACCAGCTCCGGGACCTCCCCCGTGAGCATCGACACGTAGTCGCTGTGGCGGAAGGCGGGGATCAGGAACAGCCCCTGCACCCGGGCCCGCTCCAGCGCGTAGGCCAGCTCCCGCGGACGATAGGCGGGGTTGATGTTCACCAGCACCGCGCCGATGCGCGCCGTGGCCAGCTGCAGCAGCAGCCACTCCACGTTGTTGGTGGACCAGACGCCGACGCGATCGCCACGGCCGAACCCCAGCCCCAGCAGGCCGCGGGCCAGCCGGTCCGCCGCCGCCATCAGCTCGCCGTATGACAGGCGCCGCCCCTGGTGCCGGGAGATCACCGCCGGCGCGCCGGCCTGCGCCGCCGCCACCGACCGGAGATGCGCCGGCAGCGTCGCGCCCAGCAGGGGTTCGACGCCCCCCAGGTGGCAGTAGCTCGGCGCGCCGGAACGGCCCGGAACGGGTGTCATCAAACCGCACCTCCTCGCGTCGGTGCGCCCGCATGCCACGGGCGCCGACCAAATCCCTGAGAATAGTATGGCAGCTGCGGCGTGAAGCACTGTTCCGCGGTGGTGGAGGTGCGCACATTTGCAAAGCTCCTCCTCGCCACGCCATCCTGAGGCGGCTCCGGCGCATTCCGGGCACGGAAGTGGCCGGACCCCGGCAACCGTGCCACCACCAGAGATCATGCAGGACGCCCATGACCCCGCTTGACCGGAACACCCTCGACCGACACGACTTCATCCTGATGGAGGCCGCCATCGTCGAGCGCCTGCGCCGCGAAAGCGGCGTGGCCCTTCACCCGGAGCTGGTGAACGCGCCGCTCGTCCACGAAGAGCCGGGGCGGGCGGCGATGGCGCGCATCTACGGCGAGTACCTCGCCATCGCCGCCGCGGCGCAGCTGCCGATGCTCATCCTCACCCCCACCTGGCGGGCGAACCGGGAGCGGATCGAGGCGGCGGGGGAGGCGCGCGATCTCAACGGGGACGGCGTGCGTTTCCTGCGCGGGCTGGGCGCGGGGCGGGAGGCGGGCGCGCCGGTGTGGATCGGCGGTCAGATGGGGTGCCGCAACGACTGTTACCGTCCGGAGGAGGGTCTCTCCGCCACGGCGGCGGAGCGTTTCCACGCCTGGCAGGTGGAGCGGCTGGCGGCGGCGGAGCCGGATTTCCTGCTGGCGGCGACGCTGCCGGCGGTGACGGAGGCGACGGGCATCGCCCGGGCCATGGCCCGCAGTGGCCTGCCCTACCTCCTCAGCTTCGTCATCGGCCGGGACGGGCGGGTGCTCGACGGCACTCCCCTGGCCGACGCCGTCGCCGTCATCGACGCCGGCGTGGATGCCCCGCCGCTGGGCTACCAGGTCAACTGCTCCTATCCCACCTTCCTCGACGGCGTGCGGCAGTCGCCGGAGCTGTCCCGGCGGCTGATCGGATTCCAGGCCAACGCCTCGGCGCTGGATCAGGCGGCCCTGGACGGGGCCTGCGCGCTGCAGGCCGAGCCGGTGGCCGAGTGGGGGGAGGCGATGCTGCGGCTGCGGCGCGAACGCGGCCTGAAGCTGCTCGGCGGCTGCTGCGGCACGGGGGCCGCGCACCTGCGCTACCTGGTCGCGCACCGCCGGGAGCTGCCCTGAGCCCGAGCCGTTCCGTCCGGCTCCCGTGCTGTTACACTTCCGCCTGTCCAGGGAGCGGTGACAGGAGTCGGGTGATGGTCAGTCTGCGCATCAGGGTGTTCAAGGGCGGGGAGTCCTCCCCGGAGACCACGGTCAGCATACCCGTGGCCATGCTCCGCTTCGCCGCGCGGCTGCTGCCGCGCCAGACTGCCGGCGCCCTGCGGGAGAAGGGGATCGAGCTGGAGGAGATCATCCGCCTGGCGGACAACCCCGAGGCGCGCGGGACCCTCATCGAGGTGCAGGAGCACCGCAAGGACCAGCGCATCGTGATCGCCCTGGAGTGAGCGCCGGGTCTGATCGGGGATGGTCGGTCTTGAACGCTAAGACACCATGACGCTAAGACGCCAGGAAGCTGAGACAGGTTATTTCAGGATCCAGGTGTTGACTGCGATATCGGGCGGCCGTTTCATGGCACGGCCCGATTATTTCCTTACTCCATCTTGGCGTCTTGGTGCCCTTGCGCCTTTGCGTTGATCATTCCAGGCCGGCATCAGGGTGCGGGTACCTCGCGAACCGTGCTCTCGCCGCCGTCGGCCACGATACGCTCCACCCGGTCGCGCCAGGCCCAGCGGAAGCGGGCCCGGGTGACGGCGTCGGCGGCGCCCTTCAGCACCGCCTGCATGGCCGGGGCCAGGATCGGGTCCGCCGAGATGGACGCGGGGTCATAGGCCAGCGTCACCCCCGCGCCGGTGTCCATGCGCTCGAAGGTGCAGCGCAGCGGCCCCTCGGCCGCGGCGCCGAAGCCCAGCAGGCCGGCGCGCCGGTAGTGCCCGCCCAGGCCCTGGAAGCCGTTGCGGCCGGCGGCGCCCGTCAGCAGGGTCAGGACCTGGCTGAAGGGGCCGTTGGCGCCGGACTCTTCCGCGCCGTGCAGGGTGATCCGAAGCTCTCCGCGGATGCAGGTCTCGCCGCCATAGAGCCGCCGCACCGCCTGCACCGCGGTGACATAGGCCCCCGCCACCGTGGGGCAGGCGTGGCCGGCCAGGCGCACGGCGTCGTCGAAGGTGTAGGTCCAGGTGCCGTCGCCGGCGCCGAGCAGTTCCGCGAGCGGATCGTGGACGGTGAGGCTGGGGCCGGCGTCGAACAGACGCTCGCGGGGGTGGATATCGGCCATGATCACTCCGTGTGCGGTGTGGTTCCGTCCCCGGCAAAATAGTCCGCGTCCGCGGCACCCACCTTGACCTGTCTCAAGTGTCCCCGGGAGAACTGCCGGGGACCCTGTATCAGGGTTGGGATAGACTGGCGGTGATCATCTATTCCGTCTCCGGGAGAACAGAATGGAGAAAGCCAACGCCGCCCGCTGCCCCTGGTGCCTGGGCTCGGCGCGCTACCGCGACTACCACGACCGCGAATGGGGCGTTCCTGCCCGCGATCCCGCCCACCTGTTCGAGATGCTGATCCTGGAGGGCGCCCAGGCGGGACTCTCCTGGTCCACCATCCTCAACAAGCGGGAGAACTACCGCCGCGCCTTCCACGGCTTCGACCCCGAGCGCATGGCGCGCTACAACGCCCGCAGCATCGGGCGGCTGCTCGCCGATCCCGGCATCGTCCGCAACCGGCTGAAGGTGGAGGCGGCGGTGGGCAACGCCCGCGCCTGGCTCGATCTGTGCGGGCGGGAGGGGGACGTGGCCGCCTTCCTGTGGCAGTTCGTGAACGGCCGCCCGGTGGTGAACCGCTGGCGCGCCATGGAGGAGGTGCCGGTCACCACCCCCGCCGCGGAGGCCATGAGCCGCGCCCTGAAACGGGCCGGGTTCCGCTTCGTGGGCCCCACCATCTGCTACGCCTACATGCAGTCGGTGGGGATGGTGAACGACCACCTGGTGAGCTGCTATCGGCATGCCGAGCTGGCCGGCGCTGCCGCTGGTTGAGGGCCGGGCGCCCCCTTTACCGGCGGACGCGGGGCGCCGGGTCAGGCCCGGAACCGGCCCAGCAGGGGCAGGAAGGCCAGGGCGCAGAGCACCTCCAGGCCGCCCACCACCAGGAAGGCGGCCGGGTAGGCCGGGGCTCCCTCGCTGCCGAGCAGCGTCACCAGGGCGCCGCCGGCCAGGGGACCGGCGACGAAGCCCAGCGATCCGGCCAGGTTGAAGCCGCTCATGGCGCTCGCCTTCTGCTGCGGGCCGGCCAGCTCGGCTGTGAGCACCAGCGAGGGGGCGTACATCAGCGCCGCCACCACCCCGCCGCCGAGCATCAGCCAGACGATGGCCCTCCCGGGCGCGAAGCCCACCGCGGTCAGCACCACCCCGTAGAGGAGACTGCCCAGGATCATCATTCCCAGCCGGTTCCAGCGCCGCGACAGCAGTCCCGAGGGGTAGGTGAGCAGGGCGAAGGGGATGAGGAACGCGGCCATCACCGCCCCGATCTCGCGGGCCGACAGCCCCTGTTCGGTGGCGAGGTAGAGGGAAAGGGTGGAGACGATGAAGCCCACCGTCAGGCGGTCGATGAAGGCGAAGGCGTAGGGCACCAGCAGCCGGCGGCCGGCCAGCAGGGATCGCAGCAGGCGGCCCAGCCCCGGGCGGCTGCCCGTTGCGGGGCCTTCGCGCAGGGCGGCGAGGGCGAACAGGGCCAGGGCCAGCATCAGCGCGCTGCCGTAGCCCGGCACCCGCAGGGCGTCGCCGTGTCCCACCACGCCGCCCAGTGGTGCGCCGGTGGCCACGCCCAGGCTCACCGCCGCGCCCACCAGGCCCATGGCGCCGCCCTCGCCGCCGCGCCGGGCATGGTCCGCCCCGAGGGCCATGAGCAGGCTCAGGGCGCTGATGTGGGCGCAGCCCTCCAGGAAACGCCAGCCCAGGTAGGCCGGGTAGGACCACTCACGGGTCAGCATCCACAGCGCCAGGGTGTTCACCAGCAGGGCCGCGACGATGATCACCCGGCGCCGGCCCAGGGCGTCGGAGACGATGCCGGCGATGGGGGCGAAGAGCAGCGCGCCGGCCATGTTGGCCGACATGAACAGGTGCTTGTCGAAGTCCGTGAGGTGGGGGTGCCGCCCCAGGGTCAGCTCGTTCAGCACCGGCACCATCCCGGTGACCGGGAGCATCAGCAGGTAGATGCAGATCGTGACGGGAATCAGGTGCATGCCGGCCTCCGGGACATCTGCGGGGCTCCCTCAGGGCGAGTGGTGAATGTGGTTTTGTCCGGGTCTGGGTGGGTAAGATACCGCGACCGGGAACCGGGACACAGTGACCGGGCAGCTAGCCGGAGGAGATCGACACGGTGTTCACGAAGGACGCGATGAAGCGGGAATGGCGCGAACCGGTGGCGGGGGTGCGCCAGGTGACCACGGTCCACGGCGAGAAAACGCTCATGACCGAGTTCCGCCTGGAGGCGGGTGCGGTGATCCCGCCCCATGCCCACCCCTACGAGCAGACCGGGTATCTGATATCAGGTCGGATGCGGATGCGCATCGGGCCGGACTGGTTCGAGGCCCGGGAAGGCGACAGCTGGTGCATCCCCGGCGGCGTCGAGCACGAGGTGCGGGTGGAGGCGGCGTGCCGGGTGGTGGAGGTGTTCGCCCCGGTGCGGGAGGACTACCTGCCGGCCGCGGTCTGAGCCCCCTTCCGCTTCGTCTCCAGCGGCACGCTGACCACCGCCGCCATGCCGCCGCCCTCCCGGGGCTCCAGCCGGAGCCCCCAGCCGTTGGCGCTGGCGAGCTGGCGCACCACGGCGAGCCCCAGTCCGCTGCCGCCCGTGGCGCTGCTGCGCGAGCCTTCCAGGCGGTAGAAGGGCCGGAACACCGCCTCGAGCTGGTCGGCGGGGATGCCGGGCCCCCGGTCCAGCACCCGGATTTCCACCGCGCCGGCGTCACAGCGGCAGGTGACCTCCACCGGCGCCCCGTCCCCGTAGCGGACGGCGTTCTCCAGCAGATTGGCCACCACGCGGCGCAGGGCCAGGGCGTGCAGGGCATGGCGGCAGCCGCTGCAGCCGGGCCCCGTCACCTCCGTGCCGCGCAGCCCGAACTGCGTCACCAGGTCGGCAAGCAGCGCCCCCACCACCACGGTCTCCCCGCCGCCGCCCTCCAGTTCCCGGCTGATCTCCAGGAACTGGGCGATGAGGCGGTTCATGTTCTCCAGGTCGCGCCGGATGCCCGCCATCAGCTCCGGGTCTCCGCCCTCGTCGGGCAGCATGGCCAGCGCCAGCTGGATCTGGGTCATGGGGGTGCGCAGGTCGTGGGAGATGCCGGCCAGCAGGGTGGTGCGGTTGGCCACCAGCTCCCGGACCCGGCGCACCATGCGGTTGAAGCTGGCGGCCAGGGCCGCCAGCTCCTCGGGACCCTGTTCGGGCACCGGCTCGGGCCAGTCGCCCGCGCCGAGTCGCTTGGCCGCCCCCGAGAGCCGTTCCAGCGGCGCGGTGAGACGGCGCACCAGCGCGATGGCGGTCAGCAGCGTCACCCAGGCGCCCACGCTGAGCACGAGAATCAGCGCGACGGGTGGCTGCACCCCGATCCGGGTCCGGGAGAATCCGACCCGGATCGGGCCGTCGGCGGAGGGCAGGTCGGCCCAGAACCAGGGCTGTCCCTCCGCGTCCCGGCTGCTCAGCAGGGTCAGGGGCGCGCCCGTGCGCTGCTCCAGCGCCTGCTCGAGGAAGTAGCGGTAGGGCAGCCAGCTGCGGCTGGGGGGCAGGTCGGGGCCGGGCGCGACGATGACCAGTCCATCCCCGGCGTAGAGCCGCTCGGCGAACGCCGCCGGGTCCGCCGCGGCGCGCCACTCCGCGGCGGTCTTGAGCATGAGCGCGGCCAGATCGTCGGCCGAGCGCTGCCCCAGGGGCATCAGCAGCAGCACGGCGATGACCGCCAGGGTGAAGATCTGGAAGCCCACCGACACCAGGGCGATGGTGGCCAGGGTCCTGCCGAACAGGGTGCGGGGTCGCGGCAGGCGCATCGATCGCCGTTCAGCCGCTGGTGGAGAAGAGGTAGCCGGCGCCCCAGGCGGTACGCAGGTAGACGGGTGCGGCGGGGTCGGTCTCGATCTTGCGCCGCAGCCGGTTGACGCAGACGTCGATGCTGCGATCGAAGGGCCCGCGCTCGTAGCCCTTGGTCTGCTCGAGCAGGAAGTCGCGGCTGAGCACCCGGTCGGGGTGGAGGACGAAGACCCGCAGCAGTCCGAACTCGCTGGCGGTCAGGGCGATCTCCTCCTCCCCGCGGGTGAGCCGCCGGCGGGCGAGATCCAGGCGGAAGGGGCCGAAGCTGCGTTGCGCTTCCGCCGCGCCGGCCGGTTCTGTCGCCTGGCTGCGGCGCAGGACGGCCCGCACCCGCGCCAGCAGTTCGCGGGGATTGAAGGGCTTGGCCAGGTAGTCGTCGGCGCCCACCTCCAGGCCCACGATCCGGTCCACCTCGTCCCCCCGCGCCGAGAGGATGATGATGGGCTGGCTGCCCTGGCCGCGGAGCTTGCGCGCCAGGGACAGCCCGTCCTCGCCGGGCAGCATCAGGTCGAGGATGACCAGGTCCACGGCCTGGCGCGCCAGGTGGCGCTCCATGGCCGCGCCGTCGGCCACGGCCTCCACCTCGAAGCCCTGTTCGCCGAGGTAGCGTGTCAGCAGCGCCCGCAGCTCCGGCTGATCGTCCACCACCAGCAGTCTGTAGGGCCGTTCTGTCATCGGCTCGCTCGCATCCGGTTGATCCCGCCCCGTTACAACCTGTTACAGCCTGTTACCGCCAGGCAATCGGGTCCACACAACTCTGCGCCAGTTTTGGGGGCAGGGCGGCCACCCGCGTTCGGGCGGGAAAGCCGGCCCCTGAACCATCCCTGGACAGCAGAGGAGAGACTCGATGAGAAATGCATTCCGTGCGCACCGGCCGCCGCGCCGCGCAATTCTGGCGTTGTCGCTGGCGTGTGGCCTGTTGGTGGGCCCTGGCGCCTCCGCCCAGCAGCCGGCCAAGCCGACCCCGGAACAGATGCAGGCGCTGCAGCAGATGATGCAGCAGCAGATCCAGCTCATGCAACCGGAGCTGGCGCAGCGGGTCAAGGGACTCTCCCCCGAGACCAAGCAGCTGCTGCTGCGCATCTACTCGCAGCACAACCGCCACAGCGACAGAATCACCCTCCGCCACGTGATGCACGAGGTGCTCGCCGACTACCACAGCATGAATGCCGGGATCCTCACCGACAACCCGGAACAGGCCGCCGACAGCGCCCGGCGGCTGGCCAACCACCGCATTCCCCGCGGCGGCCTGCTGCCCTACCTGAAGCTCGACGACATCACCGACGAGAAGCTTTCGGCCCTGGCCAGCTTCAACGACAGCGTGGAGGGCAATGCCAAGCGGCTCGCCGCGGCGGCGGAGCAGGGGGACATGGCCGGGGCGGCCGGGCTGGTGGGCGAAATCACCGCCGGCTGCGTCGGCTGCCACCAGATGTTCCGCGGCGTTCCCGGCATCTCGCCGCTGCTCAAGTAGACCAACAACACGCCCCGGCAAGGGGCGGGAATTGACGTTCAGTTCTCCGATGGAGGAGCACGCACAATGAACAGAATCGCTTCGATGGCCGCCACCGTGGGTGTCGGCATGGGGATCCTCTCGGCGCCGGCACTGGCCACCAACGGCGACCAGATGCTCGGCGTGACCGCCATGCAGTGGGGCATGGCCGGCGCCTACACCGCCGCCCCCCAGGATGCCGCCACGGTGCTCACCAACCCCGCGGGGCTGGCCAACCTGCCCATGGAGGAGTTCCGCGCCGATCTGGGCTTCGGTTTCCTCAATCCGCCACGCAAGGCCAACGGCCTGGACAGTGACTCCGATCTCTACCTGATTCCCTCCGGCGCCATGGCCTACCGGATCAACGACCGGCTCACCTTCGGCATGGGCATGGCGGGACTCTCGGGCATGGGGGTGGACTTCCCCGACACCGCGCCGGGGCTGGCGGGCAACCAGGCGGTGGTGACCACCAAGCAGTTCTACAAGATCGCCCCGGGCATCGGCTTCCGGGTCAACGATCGCCTCTCCCTGGGGGCCGCGCTCAATCTCGACTACCAGAGCCTGGCCCTCTACAACCCCAACTTCCAGCTGCCCCAGAACCAGGTCTACGGCTTCGGCGCCACCCTCGGCGCCACCTACCGGGTGAGCGACGCCCTCACCCTGGGTGTCTCCTACGCCACCAGGCAGGCCATGGACGAGTTCAAGTGGAACACGCTGGCGGGCGAGTACGGCATGACCATGGACGCACCGCCCATCCTCAGCGTGGGCCTCGCCTTCGAGCCCATGCCCGGGCTGCTGGTGGAGGCGGACGTGAAGCACATCGGCTTCAGCGAGGTGCTGGACAAGGTGGACTTCAACACCCCCGGGGGCAAGACCCAGATGAACTTCGGCTGGGACGACCAGACCGTGTTCGCCATCGGCGTGCAGAAGCAGGTCAACCCGAAGACCACCGTGCGCCTGGGCTTCAACTACGGCGAATCGCCCATCGGTCCCGAGGACGTGGACAGCAACATCGGCTCCCTGGCCATCACCGAGAAGCACCTTTCCCTCGGCGTGACCCGCCAGCTCGGCCAGCGGCTGTTCGGCTCGCTCTCCTTCGCCCACGCCTTCCACAACAAGGTGACCTCCAACTCGGGCAGCGGCAACACCATCGAGCTGGAACAGAACATCGTCAACCTGCAGATGACCTACCGGTACTGACCAAGAGGAGAACCGGATCATGAACGTGGATCGAATCGTGCACCTGGTGGCGGGAGTGATGGTGCTGCTCGGCATCACCCTCTCGCTGACCGTCCACCCCTACTGGATCGCCCTCAGCGCCTTCGTGGGCATCAACCTGACCCAGAGCGGGCTGACCAACTTCTGTCCGCTCGCCGCCATCCTCAAGCGCGCCGGGGTACAGGAGGGCTCCTGCTGTAGTTGAGTGATTTCACCACGAAGGCACGAAGGACACGAAGAGAAAACAGATGAGTTAACCGCAGATTGGCGTTGATTGACGTTGATTTCCCATTGACCGCTCACCGCGCTGGTAACGGGATGGTGCGTTTGGGTGGTTCCCGGGGAGATCTTGTTCTCTTCTCCCCGTGGCTGTTGCAGGGTATTAAGGCAGCCGCAGGCGAATCAGCGCAAATCAACGTCAATCTGCGGTCAACAAGGTCCTTTCGCTTTTCTTCGTGACCTTCGTGCCTTCGTGGTGAATCTATTAGTTTTTCCCACGGCGGGTCATTGCCTCCGCTGCAGCAGTTTCCGCAGAGCGGTCAGGGACCGCGTGTTGAGGACGTCGCCGGGCTCCAGCCAGCCGCGGCGGGCCTGGCCGATGCCGTCGCGCAGGTGGTCGAAGTCCTGGACGCTGTGGGCGTCGGAGCTGATGGCCACCTTCACCCCTTCCTCCTTCGCCAGCCGGCAGTGGGTGTCGAGCAGATCGAGCCGCTCGGGGTGGGCGTTGAGCTCCAGGAAGCAGCCGTGCCGCTTCGCCGCGCGGATGATGCGCGGCATGTCCACGTCGTAGGGTTCGCGCTCGCCGATGAGACGCCCGCCGGGGTGGGCGAGGATGTGGACGTTGGGGTTGGCCAGCGCCGTGAGGATGCGGCGGGTCTGGCGCTCGCGGGAGAGGTCGAACTTCCCGTGGATCGCCGCCACCACCAGGTCCAGCTCCCCGAGCACCTCGTCCGGCAGGTCCAGGCTGCCGTCCTCCAGGATGTCCACCTCGATGCCCTTGAGCAGGGTGATGCCCCGCAGCCGCCCGTTGAGGCGGTCGATGGCGCGGCCCTGCTCCCGCAGCCGCTTCGGATCCAGGCCGTGGGCCATGGTGAGGCGGCGCGAGTGCTCGGTGATGGCGAGATACTCCAGGCCGCGTTCCCGGGCCGCCGCCGCCATCTCCTCCAGTGAGGCGTGGCCGTCGGTGGCCGTGGTGTGGGCATGGAGGTCGCCCCGCAGCGCCTCCAGGGTTACCAGCTCCGGGAGCCGGCCCGCCTCGGCGGCCTCGATCTCGCCCTGGTTCTCGCGCAGCTCGGGCGCGATCCACGGCAGCCCGACGGCCGCGAACACCGACTCCTCCGTCCCGCCCGCCACCCGCTTCCCGCCCCTGAACACGCCGTACTCGTTGAGCTTCAGCCCGCGGGACTGGGCGCGGCGGCGCACGGCGATGTTGTGGGCCTTGCTGCCGGTGAAGTAGTGCAGCGCCGCGCCGAAGCTCTCCGCGGCCATCACCCGCAGGTCCACCTGCAGGCCGGAGCGCAGGGTCACGGTGGCGCGGGTGGAGCCCCGGGACTGCACCTGGACCACCTCGTCGTAGGCGCTGAAGCGCTCCATGACGGCCTCCGGGTTGGTGGCGGTCACCAGGATGTCGATGTCGCCCACGGTGTCCCGGCAGCGCCGATAGCTGCCGGCGATGACCGCCCGCTCCACGCCCCGCACCTTCGCGAGGTAGTCCCGCAGGGGTTCGGCGTACTGGGCGGCGACGGCATGGCGGAAGCGCCGCGTCGTGCCCAGCCGCGCCTCCAGCGCCGCCAGCAGCTTCTGCTCGGTCTTCTCGCCGAAGCCGTGGAGCTCCCGCAGGCGCCCGTCGCGGGCGGCGCGGTAGAGCTGCTTCGGGGTCTCGATCTCCAGCTCGTGGTAGAGGGCGTGGACCCGCTTCGGCCCCAGCCCCGGCAGGTGCAGCAGCTCGCCGAGGGACTCGGGCACCTCGCGCTTGAGCTTCTGCAGCGCCCGCAGCCTTCCCGTCTCCACCAGCTCCCGGAGCTTCGCCGCCAGGTCCTTGCCGATGCCCGGCAGCTCGGTCAGGTCCGCGCCCGCCGCGAGCATCTCGCCCACCTCCCGCGACAGGTTCTCCACCGTGCGCGCCGCGTTGCGGTAGGCCCGCACCCGGAACGGGTTGGCCGCCTCGATCTCCAGCAGATCGGCGATCTCGTTCAGCGCTGCGGCGATGTCGGCATTGTGCGTTGGCATGTTCAGTTATCCGCAGATTACGCAGATTACGCAGATTCCGTAGATAAACCGCTGTTGCCTTCCGGATGCCTCGTAAGCGATCCCGCGTTTGCGCTGCTTGTCCGCCCTTGAAAACCGCTCCAATTCCACCGGAAAACCATCTGCGTAATCTGCGTAATCTGCGGAAAAGAAGGTTTCTAGCCCTTGATGCAGACCATTGGTTCGAGGCGGGCGACCTTCTTCGCCAGGCCCGCGGCGTGGGCGGCGTCCACCACCGCGCCGACGTCCTTGTAGGCGCCGGGGGCCTCCTCGGCCACCCCGCGCAGGGAGGTGCTGCGGATGAGGATGCCGCGGCTGGCCAGCTCCTTCACCACCTCGCCGCCGCGCCACTGGCGGGTGGCCTGGTGGCGGCTCATGCTGCGCCCGGCGCCGTGGCAGGCGGAGGCGAAGGCGCGCTCCCCGCCGTCGCCGGCGCCGGCCAGGATGTAGGAGCCGGTGCCCATGCTGCCGCCGATGATGACCGGCTGGCCGGCCACGCGCAGCTCGGGGGGCAGCGAGGGGTGGCCGGGGCCGAAGGCGCGGGTGGCGCCCTTGCGGTGGACGAACAGCCGCCGGTCGCGCCCCGCCACCCGGTGATTCTCCTCCTTGCAGGTGTTGTGGGAGACGTCGAACAGCAGGTCCAGGCGGGCCTCGGGCAGCACGTGGCCGAAGGCGCGGCGGGTCAGGTGGGTGAGGATCTGGCGGTTGGCGAGCGCGCAGTTGATGCCGGCGCGCATGGCGCCCAGGTAGGCGCGGCCGATGTCCGATTCGAGCGGGGCGCAGGCCAGCTCCCGGTCGGCCAGGGTGATGCCGTGGCGGGCGGCCGCAACGGCCATCTCCTTGAGGTACTCGGTCCCGATCTGGTGGCCGAGGCCGCGCGAGCCGCAGTGGATGCTGACCACCACGTCGCCCACCGCCAGGCCGTAGGCGCCGGCGGCGGCCTCGTCGTAGACCGCCACCACCTGCTGCACCTCCAGGTAGTGGTTGCCCGAGCCGAGGGTTCCCATCTCCCGCTTCTGCCGCTCCTTGGCGCGCACGGACACCCGGGTCGTGTCGGCGCCGGCCATGCAGCCATGCTCCTCGGTGCGCTCCAGGTCCGCCGCCTCGCCGTAGCCCTGCTCCACCGCCCAGCGGGCGCCGCCCTCCAGCATGGCGTCCATCTCCCGCGCCGAGAGGCGGATGGAGCCGGTGCTGCCCACGCCGGCGGGGATGGAGTTGTAGAGCACCGCGGCAAGGGTCTCCTTGTGCTTCTCCACCGCCGCGCGCTTGAGTCCGGTGTGCAGGGTGCGCACGCCGCAGGAGATGTCGAAGCCCACCCCGCCGGCGGAGATGACGCCGCCCTCGCGCGGGTCGAAGGCCGCCACCCCGCCGATGGGGAAGCCGTAGCCCCAGTGGGCATCGGGCATGGCGTAGGCCGCCTCCACGATCCCCGGCAGCCCCGCCACGTTGCAGAGCTGCTCGTAGACCTTGCTGTCCATCTCCCGCAGCAGCGTCTCGTCGGCAAACAGCACCCCGGGCACGCGCATGGGGCCATGGGGCGGGATGCGCCACTCGGTGTCGTTCACCTTCTCGAGCAGATGAAGGTCCATGGATGATCCGTGTTCCGTGTTCCGTGTTCCGTGTTCCGGAGAACGGCTGTGTTTCCGGATGTGTTTTACGGATCAATCGGTGGTGGACGGACAACCTGGCGTGGCTTCAGACGTCCACGACGCAGCGGGCGTTCCAGTCGCCGTCCGCGTCCCGGTAGACCCTGAGTTCAGTATAGGTGGCGCCCTTCACCTCCACCGTGGGCTGGTGGCGCCCGCGGTCCACCGCCTCGCCCCAGGCCCTGCCGTGCAGCGTCCCGCCGTCGATGCGCACCTCGAAGCGAGAGAAGAGCAGGCCGCGGGTGGCCATCTCGTAGACCAGGGCGTTGAGCCAGTCCACCAGCAGCAGCTCCGCATCCGGTGCTTCGCAGTCGATCTCGACCAGGGTCTCGGGGCGGACGCCGGCGGGGTCGGTGATGACGGCGGTGAGCGCCAGCGCGGCCTGTTCGAAGGACTCGCCGAGGGTGGCGCCGCGGCCGTGGACGCCGATGTCCGCCACGTGGTGGAAGTGCTCCCAGGCGGGCATCGGCTCAGCCCTCGCCATGCAGGCGGTGGACCGGCCCGGTTGGATGTTCGGGTATGACGGCGGGGCCGAGGCAGGCATCGATGGCGGCCCGCTCCAGGGTTTCATGCTCCTCCAGTTCCCCGATCAGCCGCTCGAGCGCCTCGCGGCGTTGCTCGATGAGCTTGCGGGCGCGGGCCTCCGCCTGCTGCAGCAGATCATGAACCGCCTCGTCCACCGCCTGGGCGGAGTGCTCGCTGAAGTGGCGGGGCTGGGCGATCTCCCGGCCCAGGAACGGGTGGGACTCGCTGTCGCGCAGGTCCACGGGACCGACGCTCTCCGACATGCCCCAGCGCGCCACCATGGCGCGGGCGAGGTTGGTGGCCTGGCGGATGTCGTCGTCGGCCCCCGAGCTCACCGAGCCGAGCAGGACCTGCTCGGCGGTACGTCCGGCCAGGATGACCGCGAGCCGGTCGTGCAGGTACTCCTCGGGCAGGGTGTGGCGCTCCTGCTCGGGCAGCTGCTGGGTCCCGCCGAGCGCCTGCCCGCGGGGAATGATGGTGACCTTGTAGAGGGGATCCGCGTGGGGCAGGAAGTGGGCGGCGAGGGTGTGCCCGGCCTCGTGGACCGCCAGCCGGTGGCGCTCCTCGGGCTGGATGACCAGCGTCCGCACCGCCCCCATCAGCAGTCGGTCGCGGGCCTCGTCGAAATCCTGCGCCGTCACTTCCCGGCGCTGCTGCCGGGCGGCGAGAATCGCCGCCTCGTTCACCAGGTTCTTGAGATCCGCCCCGGAGAAGCCCGGGGTGCCGGCGGCCACGGTGTCCAGCGCCACGCCGGCGGCCAGCGGCACCTTGCGGGTGTGGACTTCCAGGATCGCCAGCCGGTCCCGGCGGTCGGGCAGGTCGAGGGTCACGTGGCGGTCGAAGCGGCCCGGGCGCAGCAGGGCCGGGTCGAGCACGTCCGGGCGGTTGGTGGCCGCCACCACGATGACCGCCTCGCGGCCGGTGAAGCCGTCCAGCTCGGCGAGGATCTGGTTCAGGGTCTGCTCGCGCTCGTCGTGGCCGCCGCCGAGCCCGGTGCCCCGGGTGCGGCCGATGCTGTCCAGTTCGTCGATGAAGATGATGCTGGGCGCGCTCTTCTTGGCCGCCTCGAACAGGCGCCGGACCCGGGCCGCGCCCACACCCACAAAGACCTCGATGAACTCGGAGGCGGAGATGGTGTAGAAGGGCACCCCCGCCTCGCCCGCCAGGGCCTTCGCCATCAGGGTCTTGCCGGTCCCGGGCGGGCCCATCAGCAGCACGCCGCGGGGCACCTCGGCGCCCACTTGGCGGAACTGCTCGGGGTGGCGCAGGTAGTCCACCAGCTCGCTCACCTCGCGCTTGGCGTTCTCCTGGCCGGCCACGTCCTCGAAGGTGATCTTGCTGGTCTGCGGCTTCAGGGTTTCAGGCTCGAGGAACTGCTTCAGGTCGCCGCGGCCGCCGAGGCCGCCGGCCAGGTTGCGGTAGGTGCGGCGCAGGAACCAGATGTAGAAGCCGATGAGCAGCAGCCACGGCAGGGTGGAGACGAGCGCCGGGCCCCAGCCGCCCTCGCCGGTCTCGGGCGGCAGGGCGCGAACATCCACCCCGTGCTCCTCGAGCAGCGGCATCAGTTCGGGGTCGCCGAGGTCGGGCACCCGGGTGCGGAAGGCCTCGGCCGGACGGCCGCTGCGCTCGTCCATGATCGGATTGCGCAGCCGCCCCCGGACGACCGGGCCGCGCAGATCCACCGCCTGCACCTGCTCGTTCACCACCAGGGACTTGAACCGGGTATAGGCGATCTCCGCCTCGGGCGCCGCCGGCTCCCGGGGCGTGCTGAGCAGCAGCATGGCCATGAACAGGGCGAGGGCGCCCAGCACCAGCCAGCGCTGCAGGGGCTGCGGGGATTCGGGTGTCTGGTTCATGGCCGGGCCTGACCGGTTCCCGGGGACCATGGCTCAACTCGGCGGGCCCCTGACCTCAGGTTAGAACCGGGCGGGGGTTTTCGCCACTACCGGGGGCGGGCCGGGCGGTCCCGCAGGGCGTCGAGAAAGGCCGCCAGCCCGGCCCGGTAGGCCGCGCGGCCGAGGTGGTAGCCGGTGTTGTGGCTGCCGTGCAGGGTGAGGAACCGCTTCGGCTCCCGGGCCGCGGTGTAGAGCCGCTCGCCGTGGGCGAAGGGAATGATCTCGTCCTCCCGGCTGTGCACCACCAGCACGGGAACGTCGATGCGCGCCATCAGCCCCAGGGTGTCGTAGCGCAGCCGGGAAATCAGCCGCACCGGCAGCCAGGGGTAGAGCTCGGCGCCGAGGTCGGGCACCGAGGTGAAGGTGGACTCCAGGATCAGGGCGCGCGGCGGCGTGGCTGCCGCTGCCAGGTCCGCCGCCAGACGTGCGGCGACGGCGCCGCCGAGGGAGCGGCCGAACAGTACTACCCGGCCCGGTTCAAAGCCGCGGGTCCCCACCAGGTGCTCCCAGCCGGCCCGGGCGTCGTGGCGGGTGCCCGCCTCCGAGGGCTCCCCCTCGCTGTCGCCGTAGCCGCGGTAGTCGAGGATCAGCACCGCCAGCCCCAGGTCGTGGAACAGCCGCAGGGAGTCGAGCCGGTGGCCGCGGTTGCCGGCATTGCCGTGCAGGAACAGCAGGGCGGTGTCGGCCCCTTCGGCGGGGAGATACCAGGCGCCGAGCCCGAACCCGTCGGCGGTGGCGAGGCGTACCGGTTCCCAGGCCAGGCCCGCCTGGTCGGGCGTGGTGGTGAGATCCCGGGCGGGCAGGTCGGGCAGGTAGAGCAGACGCGGCTGGGTGAGGGCGATCCAGAGCACCACCGCCCCGTAGGCGGTGGCGGGGAGCAGGAGCAGGTGCCACCAGCGCATGGTCGGGGTGCCGGAAACGGCGCGGGCACCCGAAGGTGCCCGCGCGTCGAATCACTCCGTTTCCTGGTCCTCTTCCGGCGGCGCCGCGCCGTCCAGGATCAGCCGCTCCCGGCGCTGCAGGTAGCCCTCGCGCAGGAAGACGTAGGGATCCATGGCCGCCTCGTCGAAGACCCGCTCCGCCCGCAGCAGATCGGCGCGGGTGTCCACCGTGTCCAGCGCGTAGAGCCAGTAGCGATCCTCGTCGGGGTTCACCTGGGCCAGCGGGTGGGTATAGGTGTCCACCACCAGGCCGAAGGTGTCGCGCACCGTGCTCGGGCCGAAGAAGGGCAGCACCACGTAGGGGCCGCTGTCGATGCCCCAGACGCCCAGGGTCTGGCCGAAGTCCTCGTTGCGCTTGGGCAGGTCCATGTGGCTGGCCACGTCGAAGACGCCGAGCAGGCCGAAGGTGGAGTTGAACACCACGCGGGTGAAGCCCTCCGCCGCCTCCACGGGCTTGCCCTGGAGCAGGGCGTTGAGGAAGCTCAGGACATCGTCGAGGTTGCCGAAGAAGTTGGTCACCATGCGGCTCACCGGCGCCGGCACCGCGGCGTCGTAGATCTCGCCCATGGGCTTGATCAGCATGGTGTCCAGGCCGTCGTTGAAGGTGTACATGGCGCGGTTGAAGCCCTGGAACGGATCGCGGGCGTCGCGCTCCTCCATGGGCACCGAGGCGCAGCCGCCGAGGAGCAGCAGCAGGACGAGGAGGGCTAAGGCTTTCCAGTGCTTCTTGTTGTTCATGGGGTAGTCCATCCCATCCGTTAAGTCTGTCTGGTTGCCCGGGGAGAGTCTGGCAAACTCCCCGGGGCTGCTACGGTACCGCTACCGCTCCGGCGCTGCGCCAGGGCGCTTGCCGCCCGTCCCGACGGCGGGGTCATGGTGGCTCATTCTAGCGGAAAAGTGCTGAATGAACAGACGACTCGTGCCGTTTTGCCAACGAATTGCCGTTTTCGGCCTCCACGGCCGGGCTGCGGTTCCTCGCTGGCGTCTGCCTCGTTTATACTCAGCGATTGTTCCCTGGACCGTTTCCAGACCTCCCCCGGTGAAATTCCACATCCGCAATCTCGGCTGCAAGATGAACTGGCTCGATGCCGCGCGCGTGAGCGCCGCGTTGCAGGGCGCCGGGCACGTGCTCGTGGATGACGAGGCCGAAGCCGAGTATGTCCTGGTCAACAGCTGCACCGTGACCGCCGAGGCCGATCGCAAGTCGCGCCAGATGGCCCAGTCGGCCCGGCGGGCGGAGAAGGAGGTGGTGGTGTTCGGCTGCGGGCCCCGGGCCGACCGGGAGGGCTGGCGCCGGCGCCTGCCCGTGGCGGTGCGGCTCGAGGACGAAAGCGCGCTGCTGCGGCGGTTCGGCGCGGAGGAGGGCGGGGAGCCCTTCCCGGCCCTCTCCCGCACCCGCCTGCCGGTGGCGATCCAGACCGGCTGCGACGACACCTGCAGCTTCTGCATCACCCGCATCGCCCGCGGCGCCCACCGCAGCCATCCCGCGCAGCGCATCGTCGAGCATGTCCGCACGGCGGCGGAGCTGGGGATACGGGAGGTGGTGCTCACCGGCATCAACCTGGCCGCCTGGGGCAGCTCCCACACCAAGGCGGCGCCGGCCGAGGCGCGCCTCGGCGAGCTTCTGCGGCGCCTCCTCGACGAGACCGGCATTCCCCGGATTCGCCTCTCCTCCCTGGGTCCGCAGTACCTGCAGCGGGACTTCTTCGCCGCCTTCGCCGATCCCCGCGTCTGCGATCACCTGCACCTGTCCATCCAGAGCGGCTCGGACAGCGTCCTGGAGCGGATGGACCGCGGCCACGACGCCGCCACCATGGAGCGGGTGGTGGAAAGGGCTCGGGCCCTGCGCCCCGACCTGGCGCTGACGGCCGATTTCATCGTCGGCTTTCCTGGCGAGAGCGGGGCGGAGTTCGCCGCGACCGCGGGCCTGGTGGAGCGGCTGGGCTTCGCCAAGCTGCATGTCTTCCCCTTCTCGCCCCGCGAAGGCACCCCGGCGGCGGCGTTGCCCGACGGGCTCGACCCCGCTGAGCGCAAGCGCCGCGCGGCCGAGCTGCGCGCCCTGGGCCAGGCGACCCGCCGGGAGTTCCTCGACAGCCAGCTGGGACGCCGGCACACCGTGCTGACCGAGCGCAACGAAACCGGCCTGACCACCAACTACATCCGCGTCCGCACCCCCGGCGCCGCGGAGGGCGACCTGGTGGAAACGGTGCTGGCACGGGACAACCTGGCCGATTCGTGAAAAAGGCTCACCACGAGAAAATCACTCACCACGAAGGACACGAAGAAAGACACAAGGCCGCCAACCACAGATTGACGTTGATTTACGTTTATTGATCAGAATCTGCAGGGTTCTGATGATTTTCTGTAAGTTTCTGGGCTCTGTGCGGCAGTGAACTCCAGCGCCACGAACGCGCAGGACTCGGCAATTTTCTGAGCTGCCTGTGCGGCAGTGAAGCACCTCGGCGGTGTCGGGGCTCTGCAGCGTCATTTCTGAGCTGCCTGTGCGGCAGTGAAGAGATTTCCTCCAGTGTACCGGGTTCTCCGTGTTTTCTGAGCTGCCTGTGCGGCAGTGAAGGTCTACGGCGACATCGGCGCCAGCTGGGACGATTTCTGAGCTGCCTGTGCGGCAGTGAAGTTGATGCGGCGCAGCCAGTCGGCGTGCAGCTCTTTCTGAGCTGCCTGTGCGGCAGTGAAGGCGTAGTCGCGCAGCTCGGCGCTGTTGCCGATTTTCTGAGCTGCCTGTGCGGCAGTGAAGATCAAGAAGGGCGTACCGGAGTCCTACGACCATTTCTGAGCTGCCTGTGCGGCAGTGAAGATGTCCGATACCTGGGGCAAGTTCGTGGTGGTTTTCTGAGCTGCCTGTGCGGCAGTGAAGGACGGCGAATACTCGCGCGTATCCGGTTCCGTTTTCTGAGCTGCCTGTGCGGCAGTGAAGGTGTCCACGGCGCCGAGACTGGCCTTGCCGTTTTTCTGAGCTGCCTGTGCGGCAGTGAAGGTGTACAACCACGTGCTACCGGCTGCCCGGGTTTTCTGAGCTGCCTGTGCGGCAGTGAAGCCAGCCAGCCGATGGGGTCTAGGTCGCCGGCCTTTCTGAGCTGCCTGTGCGGCAGTGAAGCGGATAGCCATCGCGTCGCCGGTCGCCTCCAGTTTCTGAGCTGCCTGTGCGGCAGTGAAGTTCGTGTTCCAGTCATAAGCCCATCGAGCGATTTTCTGAGCTGCCTGTGCGGCAGTGAAGAGAACGCGCGCCCGACGAATCACCGTGTCGATTTTCTGAGCTGCCTGTGCGGCAGTGAAGTAATGCGCTGACAGATTGGCCAGCGCCGGACTTTTCTGAGCTGCCTGTGCGGCAGTGAAGGTCCGGCTGCCCCGTGACGCAATTCTGCTGAGTTTCTGAGCTGCCTGTGCGGCAGTGAAGCTCCCAGGCCTCCGGCTTGTCCGTCATGCCCATTTCTGAGCTGCCTGTGCGGCAGTGAAGGAACCCGGAGACGGGGCGCACGGTTGCTGTGTTTTCTGAGCTGCCTGTGCGGCAGTGAAGGGCGGGCGCTCATCACGCGGCCCTGGCGGCCGTTTCTGAGCTGCCTGTGCGGCAGTGAAGGCGTTGCATGCGCCCATTCTCCGCGACACTCATTTCTGAGCTGCCTGTGCGGCAGTGAAGCACCGCCGTCCAGGCGATGACGTCAGCGAATTTTTCTGAGCTGCCTGTGCGGCAGTGAAGGGCAGGGTCGGTGCCGAGTTGCTCGGGGTAGATTTTCTGAGCTGCCTGTGCGGCAGTGAAGGAAGGGCGAAACAATCGCCGGGCAGGTGTCGCTTTCTGAGCTGCCTGTGCGGCAGTGAAGGTGGCCGAGGAGCTGCGCCTGGAACTGGTGCTTTTCTGAGCTGCCTGTGCGGCAGTGAAGGCTTTGGCTCCCGTCGAGCAGACGGTGGCCCATTTCTGAGCTGCCTGTGCGGCAGTGAAGGTTTGCCTATCCACTGGCGCCCGTTGGTCAGATTTCTGAGCTGCCTGTGCGGCAGTGAAGGCGGCCGCTCACGGGCCACAACTACCTGTGGCTTTCTGAGCTGCCTGTGCGGCAGTGAAGGGTGTAGGTGAGGATGTCCCTGTCCTCATCCTTTTCTGAGCTGCCTGTGCGGCAGTGAAGGCCAACCCACTCGCCCAACTCCGACCTCTCCCTTTCTGAGCTGCCTGTGCGGCAGTGAAGATGACACACTGCTCCGTCTGCATCGGCCAGACTTTCTGAGCTGCCTGTGCGGCAGTGAAGTAGATGTAGCCGGCCGTTGTACCGGCCCGGCTTTTCTGAGCTGCCTATGCGGCAGTGAAGACGCCACGCAAGGCACCACCATCGGGCACGTATTTCTGAGCTGCCTGTGCGGCAGTGAAGCCCTCCCAAGATCATCCACGCGAGCGCCGCTTTTTCTGAGCTGCCTGTGCGGCAGTGAAGAAGTGGGTCGAGTGGCTCATGGGGTGGCCGCTCTTTCTGAGCTGCCTGTGCGGCAGTGAAGTTACCCACCCAGCCACGCCAAGCATCCGAGTATTTCTGAGCTGCCTGTGCGGCAGTGAAGGTGACTCGACGACACACAACGCTCGTCTTGATTTTCTGAGCTGCCTGTGCGGCAGTGAAGAGGGCCTTGCCCTACCTCGTCGGCCTCGCCCGTTTCTGAGCTGCCTGTGCGGCAGTGAAGGTACCTCACAGGTCAGAGTTTTTCCGCCAGCTTTTCTGAGCTGCCTGTGCGGCAGTGAAGGGGGTAGCGTCCGGCCAGCACAGCAGCCCGCCTTTCTGAGCTGCCTGTGCGGCAGTGAAGCGTCACCATTGGCATCCACCACCGCGCCGGCCTTTCTGAGCTGCCTGTGCGGCAGTGAAGCGTCACCATTGGCATCCACCACCGCGCCGGCCTTTCTGAGCTGCCTGTGCGGCAGTGAAGGCAGATTGGACTGTCCGGGTCGATTTCAGCCTTTTCTGAGCTGCCTGTGCGGCAGTGAAGGATGTGCTTGAGCACTTCTTCGGGCACCTGATTTTCTGAGCTGCCTGTGCGGCAGTGAAGGTCAGCTGGGGGCTGGAGCACGATGTCAGCATTTTCTGAGCTGCCTGTGCGGCAGTGAAGTGATTGTCTGGTAGCTGGCACTTGGCGTCGCCTTTCTGAGCTGCCTGTGCGGCAGTGAAGTTGCTGCGCGGGTCGAAGTGCCACAGCAGATCGTTTCTGAGCTGCCTGTGCGGCAGTGAAGATGTAGACGCAAGCACCCTTCGGTGCGCTCTGTTTTCTGAGCTGCCTGTGCGGCAGTGAAGGAGGGCAGCGACCCGGCGCAGATCCGCGAGACTTTCTGAGCTGCCTGTGCGGCAGTGAAGCAGTGAGAGAGGCTAGCAGCGCGCCACGGGTGTTTCTGAGCTGCCTGTGCGGCAGTGAAGATCGGCACGGGCTACTGGGAACAGCTTCAGGCTTTCTGAGCTGCCTGTGCGGCAGTGAAGGCCGGCTCCGCCTGAAGGCGCAGCACCGGGATTTTCTGAGCTGCCTGTGCGGCAGTGAAGTTCTTTTCCGTTGTCGTTGTGGTGGTTGTTGTTTTCTGAGCTGCCTGTGCGGCAGTGAAGGCATGGGCCAAGGTGGAGCGCGCGGTGCGCGTTTTCTGAGCTGCCTGTGCGGCAGTGAAGGTGGTGACGGACTCCAGCGCGAATGTCATCGATTTCTGAGCTGCCTGTGCGGCAGTGAAGGTATAGCCGCCGTTTTGCTCGAGGCGCTGGATTTTCTGAGCTGCCTGTGCGGCAGTGAAGCTCGTGCGCGAGAACAAACAGCACGTGCGACTTTTCTGAGCTGCCTGTGCGGCAGTGAAGGAGTTCGTTCAGGGCTCGAAGAGCATCCAGGTTTTCTGAGCTGCCTGTGCGGCAGTGAAGTACGTGGGCGACAAAGGCAACCCGATCCGGCTTTTCTGAGCTGCCTGTGCGGCAGTGAAGTGGCTCGCGCCCACGCCAGTGGCATCGGTAACTTTCTGAGCTGCCTGTGCGGCAGTGAAGTTTCACGTCCACATGATGCAGGTGCCCCATATTTTCTGAGCTGCCTGTGCGGCAGTGAAGCTGCCGCGCCTCCGTATATGGCTATATCAGCATTTCTGAGCTGCCTGTGCGGCAGTGAAGCCCGGCTTGGCCGACTGGCTGTTAACCGTAATTTTCTGAGCTGCCTGTGCGGCAGTGAAGGTGCTTGCCACGAAGTTGATGGTGTCCTCATTTTTCTGAGCTGCCTGTGCGGCAGTGAAGTATGTCTCCGATTTCGGAGAGGTCCGTTTTGTTTTCTGAGCTGCCTGTGCGGCAGTGAAGTGAGCCTGCAGCCCAACGACATCATCCCGCTTTTTCTGAGCTGCCTGTGCGGCAGTGAAGTCCCTTGCCAGGACATTAGCGTTGCCGGTCGTTTTCTGAGCTGCCTGTGCGGCAGTGAAGGGCAGCGGCAGCGGACTCACTGAGCACGCCGTTTTCTGAGCTGCCTGTGCGGCAGTGAAGGAAGTGACCGGACACACGTACCTGATCAAACATTTCTGAGCTGCCTGTGCGGCAGTGAAGGATCTCCAATACCGCACCACCGGACGCGCTGATTTCTGAGCTGCCTGTGCGGCAGTGAAGCTCCCGTTCTGCCGCCTTCACCGCCACCTGCATTTCTGAGCTGCCTGTGCGGCAGTGAAGCAGGGCGTGGTATGGAATGAGTCCGGGGGGTTTTTCTGAGCTGCCTGTGCGGCAGTGAAGGCCCGGGCCCGCCTGGAGGATGTGACGCCAGAGTTTCTGAGCTGCCTGTGCGGCAGTGAAGGGGTCCAGGAACCAGGGCGGTGCTGGAGCATCTTTCTGAGCTGCCTGTGCGGCAGTGAAGTACGTGGCCGCTGTAAATGCCGCGGTGGCCAATTTCTGAGCTGCCTGTGCGGCAGTGAAGCCGGAACGGTGCGCCGGCCTCCCAGTCCCACATTTCTGAGCTGCCTGTGCGGCAGTGAAGGACGTAGATGTTCATGGTTCACACTCCTTGCTTTTCTGAGCTGCCTGTGCGGCAGTGAAGGGAGACGGTTTTTCACCCAACCGCGCCCGTCTTTTCTGAGCTGCCTGTGCGGCAGTGAAGTTATCTCCATCCCGAGCAATGAATTTCGGGACTTTCTGAGCTGCCTGTGCGGCAGTGAAGCTGCCCTTGTTCCAGTAGATCGTGGTACTGGTTTTCTGAGCTGCCTGTGCGGCAGTGAAGTTGGCTTCAACCGTGGGCGGCGAGTTCGTCAATTTCTGAGCTGCCTGTGCGGCAGTGAAGGACTCGGCTGCGGTCGCTGCAGTCTCGGCATCTTTCTGAGCTGCCTGTGCGGCAGTGAAGGACTACGAGGAGAGCGAGCGCGTCGCCGCCAATTTCTGAGCTGCCTGTGCGGCAGTGAAGCCCGCCTGGGGCGGCAGTATGTCCCGATGTGCTTTCTGAGCTGCCTGTGCGGCAGTGAAGGGACCCTAACGCGTATCGCCATAGCCCCGTAATTTCTGAGCTGCCTGTGCGGCAGTGAAGTTCAAGTTCATCGTTACCACTCAGCCGACCAGTTTTCTGAGCTGCCTGTGCGGCAGTGAAGGTTTCATTCGACGTACTCAGGGCGGTGAGTTTTTTCTGAGCTGCCTGTGCGGCAGTGAAGCTCCGGTCTCGTCGCCCCAGGCGTAGAGCCCATTTCTGAGCTGCCTGTGCGGCAGTGAAGGAGTGCGGCCGCTACGCGCTCCAGCGTGTCCTTTTCTGAGCTGCCTGTGCGGCAGTGAAGGCCGTAGGCCGCCAGCTGTTCGAGGGTCTGCTTTTCTGAGCTGCCTGTGCGGCAGTGAAGGTGCTCCCCGGCGCAAGGGGTCCTCCCCCTACTTTCTGAGCTGCCTGTGCGGCAGTGAAGACACCGGCGAAATCCACAGCGGCGGTGATGGTTTTCTGAGCTGCCTGTGCGGCAGTGAAGCTCTGGTTCGGACCGCCGTGCCCGCCGTCGCTTTTCTGAGCTGCCTGTGCGGCAGTGAAGCATGATTCTGTCGTATCGGAGTTTGCCGAGGGTTTCTGAGCTGCCTGTGCGGCAGTGAAGACCGACTGCCGGGAGCGTCACCGCGCCGCCGTTTTCTGAGCTGCCTGTGCGGCAGTGAAGCTGGAGCAGCCGCCCGAGGACGTGCTCGTTGTTTTCTGAGCTGCCTGTGCGGCAGTGAAGAAGCTGGCATCGGTTGAGCGCGCCATCGAGCATTTCTGAGCTGCCTGTGCGGCAGTGAAGGACAGGGCTCGACTACGACGCCTGGCGGTTCTTTTCTGAGCTGCCTGTGCGGCAGTGAAGCTGGCGCAGCTTCTCGCCGGCCTCGCGCATGCTTTCTGAGCTGCCTGTGCGGCAGTGAAGACGAGCTGGGCGAGGCCGCGCCCTACTCGCCCTTTCTGAGCTGCCTGTGCGGCAGTGAAGCGGTCGGCCATCCAGTGGGCCCGGGTGCGCCATTTCTGAGCTGCCTGTGCGGCAGTGAAGGGGCGGACCCCTGGAGCTGGGGCGGGAGTGGATTTCTGAGCTGCCTGTGCGGCAGTGAAGCTCCACGGCCGCCTCGGCGGCCGCCCGCTCCCTTTCTGAGCTGCCTGTGCGGCAGTGAAGTGTCCGGCGCGGCCGGCCCGGTAGCCACCGGCTTTCTGAGCTGCCTGTGCGGCAGTGAAGGGCGAAATCGAGTACCTCATCGCACTCCCGGCTTTCTGAGCTGCCTGTGCGGCAGTGAAGTCTCCGCCCGCCGCCTGCCACTTTGCCTCCCTTTTCTGAGCTGCCTGTGCGGCAGTGAAGTACCCCTACGCCCGCCCGCATGTGGCCGAGGTTTTCTGAGCTGCCTGTGCGGCAGTGAAGTTCATCCGGGGCGGCCGCTGGCCGGGACTGTTTTTCTGAGCTGCCTGTGCGGCAGTGAAGATCCGCTCCGGCCGTGGCGAGGAAGTGCTAAATTTCTGAGCTGCCTGTGCGGCAGTGAAGAACCCGTGCCATACACATTCACGACCGAATAATTTCTGAGCTGCCTGTGCGGCAGTGAAGTGCGCGCGGTAGTCGAGCGTGACGCTCTCGGCTTTCTGAGCTGCCTGTGCGGCAGTGAAGTCTCGAGCGTGGCCGAAGCCCGGGCCGCGCTTTTTCTGAGCTGCCTGTGCGGCAGTGAAGGAAGGCGGCTTTCACCTTGGGCATGTTCTCCATTTCTGAGCTGCCTGTGCGGCAGTGAAGCCGGTCGATGGCGCCCCGGTTGACCCGCGTCCGTTTCTGAGCTGCCTGTGCGGCAGTGAAGCGTCGAGGACGGAAGGTCCGGCACCCCTGGAATTTCTGAGCTGCCTGTGCGGCAGTGAAGTGCAGCGTCCAGGATCTCGCCGCCGGTCTGCTTTTCTGAGCTGCCTGTGCGGCAGTGAAGGTACGTATTACCAGCGATCCCGCTCTCGGTGTTTTCTGAGCTGCCTGTGCGGCAGTGAAGTGGTGCGCAAGGCCCGCGAGCTGTCCATCTATTTTCTGAGCTGCCTGTGCGGCAGTGAAGGAGCTCGGGGAGCGCCACTACCTGCGCTACATTTTCTGAGCTGCCTGTGCGGCAGTGAAGGTGCTCGGGAGCAGAGACGGGGGGCGCGTCGATTTCTGAGCTGCCTGTGCGGCAGTGAAGTAGGTTTCTCGGATTCCGCCCGGGCCGGTTCCTTTCTGAGCTGCCTGTGCGGCAGTGAAGGGTCTCATACATGTACCGATGTTCTGCGCACATTTCTGAGCTGCCTGTGCGGCAGTGAAGCTTTGGGGTGCGCTGTGGTGAGTCCATCACATGTTTCTGAGCTGCCTGTGCGGCAGTGAAGGCTGACCCGCAGGTCCTGGTAGTCCGCAGACCTTTCTGAGCTGCCTGTGCGGCAGTGAAGACCAAGGTGCCGAGTGCTCGGGAGCAGAGACGTTTCTGAGCTGCCTGTGCGGCAGTGAAGACGCGGGTCAACCGGGGCGCCATCGACCGGGTTTTCTGAGCTGCCTGTGCGGCAGTGAAGGCGGCGATGGAATCGCGGCTCATGCCCTGGGTTTTCTGAGCTGCCTGTGCGGCAGTGAAGGGTGGGCGGTGCCGCCAGCGCCGCGCCGGTGATTTCTGAGCTGCCTGTGCGGCAGTGAAGGAGGGGTGGTTCCCTGGGTTGCACGTGCACGATTTCTGAGCTGCCTGTGCGGCAGTGAAGAAACTGGGCCCTTATGCCAAGGATGCCCGCAATTTCTGAGCTGCCTGTGCGGCAGTGAAGGTGGCTGTTCGAGGAGGCGCAGCTCCTGCGCGATTTCTGAGCTGCCTGTGCGGCAGTGAAGGAGCGGCTCGGGGTGTATGTGCTGGACACCGATTTCTGAGCTGCCTGTGCGGCAGTGAAGGGGAAACAGCATCACATGCTGAGCGGGACAGCTTTCTGAGCTGCCTGTGCGGCAGTGAAGGTGTTCGGCGCGAACCCGACCGCGGCGAACCATTTCTGAGCTGCCTGTGCGGCAGTGAAGCCTGCCCCGGTGCGGGCCATCGGTTGCACGCATTTCTGAGCTGCCTGTGCGGCAGTGAAGGCCTGCCGCCAGCTCGACCGCCAGCGGGCCAGTTTCTGAGCTGCCTGTGCGGCAGTGAAGTTTCGCATCCGGCGGGAAACGCGGGCGCCCCATTTCTGAGCTGCCTGTGCGGCAGTGAAGACCATGCGACGGACTGCGGATGCGCTGACGATTTTCTGAGCTGCCTGTGCGGCAGTGAAGGCCCCGGGTGCGGATGTTCGGCCGGGATCGCCCTTTCTGAGCTGCCTGTGCGGCAGTGAAGTTGCCGCCGCTGTCCGCGGCGGTGGTTCCGCTTTTCTGAGCTGCCTGTGCGGCAGTGAAGGGCACACAGCGCCGGCGCGCCGATCCTGCTTTTTTCTGAGCTGCCTGTGCGGCAGTGAAGTTGGTCCCGCCGGCGGACTTGGCGGCGCTGGCTTTCTGAGCTGCCTGTGCGGCAGTGAAGTATTGGCTATGATCTCTAATGCCTTGTTGTTAAAGAGCTTGCTTCAAAAAGAAGCGCCCACACCCTTTTTCAGGGTGTGGGCGTAACTATTTGATCTTCAATACGTTGATTCTGAGTGCAGGGAAAGGGTCAGAACCAGGGGATCGTTGCCTCTGAACTCAAGCCATACGTGTTGAATGCTCCATCGACCGGCTGTTCCTGGGGGGGCAGATGTTCCAGAAACAGGCAGAACGAATGCCCATTGCTCTGGCTCTTCAAGCGGAGAAATGGAAGTTTTATCCGCGTCTCTATGGAATCGGGCAGCTTTGCCTCGACGTCTTGATTAGTGAGTTGGGGATGGCGTTTGAGATAGCGACGTCGCAAACGTTCGGCGTTGGACTTCGGCTGCACGCGCCGTATTCGGCAATGCTGAACATTGTTTGGCACGATGGATAACTGCGGATGTACGAGGTGGTCCTGCATTCCGACCAGCCAATTCTCCGCCATCAATCTCTCGAGGTGATCGGCCGTCCCGTGTAGTCGCAGACACCGCCCCAGAGATGGCTTTTCCTGCTGCACCTCGGGGAAGCTGATTCCGATTGTTCGGCTGTCAATCTGAACCAAGGCGCGGTGGAGCTTTGAGAAAAGGGCATTCATCAGCAGCGGCGCCGGGAATTCCGGGTCGGGAAGTAGCCGAAAATTCAGGTAGTGGTCCATGATTTACTCCTTTTCGCCGAACACGCCGCCTCGTATCAGCGTTGCCATCACAAAGTGTTGATGACCTTTCTCAGGCGCCTGTTTCTTCAGGACCCAGTTGTCGAGCAGATTGTAGAAGTCGGTCTTCTGCTTGGGCTGGCGGTACGCCTTGCCCTGGGAGGTTACGGAGCCGTAGGGTTCCACCGCGATCGGTCCCAAGTCGATCGTATCTGCGTACCAGGTATCGATGGTCCTGATTGCATTGCCGATTTTCTGGCTGTGCATTCCCGCAACTTCACCGACCGTGTAGAGGGTCTTGCTCTTCTGTCCCCGCTTGTCGCCCCTATCGAGAATGAGTTCCTGGGACGGGTAGACCTCCTGGCCGTCGCCGACGCGGGCATAGGCGATAATCTCCAGCAGGACATGGCTTCTGCTGGAAAGCCCCATTTCCACTACAGCGGCCAGTTGCTCGAGTTGTTTCGCCACCGTGTCTGGGGCGCCAAACTCCCGCAGGGAGAGTCTGTGAGCATCAAAGACCCACTCCTTCGTCACGTTTCCTTCTTCCAGATGGCGTATCTGCACTTCGATGGACTCCGCACCGATCCGGTTGCGCCACAGGAACCGGGCGTTGGCCAGGTTGCTGGCGTAGCGGTACGCCAGCTCGGAAAACCCTATTTCTCCGATGTATTGTTGAACGACTGCATGCAGCTGCTCCTGATAGTCGGCGTTGTTGCAGGCCGAGGGTACCCCGGCACCGCCGAGGACGCGCAGGGTGAAGCGGACCCGTAGCGTGTCTGCATTATTGGGCAGGGTGGCGACATCGACGGTCTGCAGGTTGGGCGCCTGAATCGAGGCATCCAGTTTGGCGGGGTCCTGCTCTTTGGTCTTCAGGCGGTTGGAGATTGTGCCGCGTATGGATTTTTCGCGCACTTCGACGGCTGGCCATTGAGCACCGTTTTTCCTGTCTTCCCACGCGCCGGCACTGAAGAGTGCGTCGGAGGGGTCCAGCTTGCGTTCAAAGGCGAGGACGGATGCGGTTTTCAGGTCGTTCTTGGCCATGCTTGATACTCCTTATGCGATGCCTGTAGTGGCGGTTTCCATTGCCTGGGAATAGCGATTGATGCAGCGGTAGATGCCCTTGGCTGAGTCGGCCTCGCTGTACCAAAGCAGTTGGTTGAGATCCGTGAGTCGGTGCGGGCTGACCCATTCCCCCAGCGAATAGAGGCTTTCCACGAAACGGAAGGGTGTGGAATCGTCACGGGAGTTCGCCACCTCTTCAGCCGCATAAAGTGGCGACAGGGCGGCATAGCCGACCGGGATCGGTACCAACCATCCTGGTTTCCTGCGGATGCCCCACCGCAGCTCACCCGGCTTTTCCGGATCAGGCATATCGGGATCGAAGTTCAGGCGGGTGAGATCCAGCAGTGCATCCAGGGCGCATGCGTCAGGTTGTCGCTCCCGCAGCTCAGACAGGCGTTCCGCCAGGCGATCGGGCCGTTCAACCAGGGCAAAGCCGGGTAGAAGACGCCGGCGGAACTTTCGCAGGAGTAGTCTCTGACCCTCGAGATCCTCCTCCAGTGGCCACCACTGGGCGTCAAAGCGCCTGCCCTCGCGCTTGGGCAGGATGCTGCCCCCGGCAATGCGCATGCCGTGGACTACGGTCATGGCATCATCGGCGAATTCACGCCCCTTCCTGGCCGGCAGATAGTCGCGTACGGCGATCACAAGGCTGACCTCCATGTGGGTCCGTCCCTCCTCCACGAGCGCCTGGGTCGATCCATCTTTTCCAACTGGATTTCGGGTCAAACGGAAGACCTGGGTGCGTTTCCCTGCCGGTTGGGAGATTTGGGGCTCGAAGTCGTGGCAGACAATGCCCACACCTGCGAAGCCTTTTTCCAGAACGCTGGTGAATTGGCGCTCCAGTGCGTGAACGAATCCGGTGAACGCGGTGGGAGAGGGGAACCCCCAGCTGAGGGGGCCGGATATGGCATTGGCGTTCTGGACCCGCAGGCGCGGCAAAAGCAACAAGGCGGTCGGTTCAGTCATAGAAGTCGAGCTCCATGCGCATAAGGTTGATTTCCTTCTCCATCACCGACTGCCATTCGCGTGCTTCCAGTTCTCCCATGGGTGTCTGGGTCGATGTGAGCTGAGCGTTCAGCCAGTTGGCAAAGCGTCTGCAGATACCATCTCTCCAATCGACCCCGGTGCAGAGAGCCGCAAAGGATTCATCCTGTCCGGCTCGCTCCGGATCGAGCCAGCACTGTTCATCCACGTTCAACCGGCACATTTCATCCAGGGTCCAGCCCGGTTCGTTTTCCTGGGTTTCAGCGGCAAACAGCAGAACTTCGTCGCGGAGATGTGCTATCAGTTCCGCGCGGGTGTTGCGGATGCGGACGTTGTTGACGTCCTGAACACGCGCAAGAAAATCACGCAGGATGCGGAGCAGATCCCGCACCCGCGGCCGTCTGCCGAACAGTCGGTCGAAGATGCTTTCCGTTCTTAGCGGCGGACGCACCGGTTCCGAGAGCCAGAGGGGAGGGACAGCTGCCAGCAGGTAGTTTTCACCATAGCGCTCGCTGTTCAGTTGGCTTATGTTTTGCGGTTTGGTGCCGCCGAAATTCTGGATGGCCAGATGAGGGTATTCGCGGAAACCGTGCGGGTATGGCTCCCGCTCCCGGTAAGCCTTGCGGGCGGCTTTTGCTTCTTCCGAAAACCTGTCTTCACGGATGGTGCTTACAACGTGGTGCACCAGCGAGGTTGGGAAGAGGGGGGCTAGCAGGTGGTAGCCGTTACCCTCCATGGGCCAGTAGAGTTGCTTGGCGAACTTGTGGGAGGCCGGCTGTCCCTTGGGCTTGGACAGGTCGGCGAAGGCCGCCATCCAGCTTTTGGCCTGCTCTTCGTCATTCGAGAAAGCGGCCTGCAAAGCCGTGTTGCCCTCGATGGCCAGATCGAGGAGCGTTTTCCCACCGACCTGCAATTTCAGGAATTTGTAGACATCAAGCGCGGCGGCATTGCCGACGACATCAGCGGTGACCTCATCGATCGTATGGGTGCCGACCAGCAATTCATCGGCTTCCGGATTGCCGGGCGCATTCAGGCTGGTGCCTTTGGCATCGGGGTGGGTGTACTTGAGCGCATGGGTGACCTGCTGGATCTGCCCGACACGGTTGGCCGCGTTGGCTATCCACCGCGCCGGCTGATGGTCCTTCAGCAGTCTTTCGCGCTCGTGGACCTCGTTTTCCTTGACCCGCTCCAGTTTGGGCTGAAGCCGCTCTTGGAGGAAATCTTTGATCACCTGCCGGATAAGAGCCGTACTGATGGGAGATTCGGCCGAATTAGCCACAAGCGCACACTCCTTGTGATCTGCTGATTTGACTGTCGAGACGATACACGCCATAAAACAACATGACAATCATGTGTTTGTATTAGTGGTCATGTTTTGGTTATTGCTGGTTCGTGATGCGGTTCATAAAAAATGCGGGTGTCACCACTGATTTAACAACCACAAGGCTTGCGTGCTACGGGGCACTTTGCGCGGTGTTATCGGGCTCGACTGAACCCGAGGGCCGGGTGGTAGATCCAGCCTTTCACTTCACCATTGGCCGGGAGGTCGACAATGCCGAACAGCCGGGCACAATGCGGAATTTCCATACCAAGCCTTTCTGCCAGCGATTCCAGGGCTTCGCTGTAGTCTGGCTTGCCCCAGAATTCGATGCGTGGTCCGGGCTTGAGCTCGGGTGTTTGCAAGAGGTTGCCTGCCGCTGTCCTGTTACCGTCGCGCTCAAGACGGAAGAAGTCGATCTCATCGTCATCATCTGGCAGCAGACCGTATCGCTGTCGGCCCACCGGGTCCAGGCGGAAAGGCGCGGTGCGCTGCAGTTCGCCGCTCAGGGTGGCGCGTGTATTCCACCACAACGCGATGGGCTTCAATTTCAGCGCACCACCCGCCGTCGTTCCCAACATCAGGGAGCGAAGCTTGGCATGCTCCAGATCCACGAGATTCCGTGTCGGGACGAGTGGTTCGCGCTCGCGGATCCGGGTGGAGGAGTCGATGGCGTTTAACTGCTGAGGGCTCAGGAGCTCGGTCAGCCTGTGGGTTGCAAGCGGAAAGGTTTCACTCTCGAAGCCAGGACGGCAGAAGGCGGGCCCGCCCGGCTGGATGAGGTGCTGAACGTTGGTGTCCAGCAGATAGACATTGGCCGTGTCGCAGGGCCCTGGACGATGACGGCGTACCCGGCCGGCCAACTGGATGATGGAGCGCATGGAGGAGGGTTCGACCACCGCCCAGTCGTAGTCATGATCCCGGCCCACTTCGGCGACGGCGGTAGCCAGAACAACGAAGATTTGCTCAGGCTCTGAACCCTTATCAAGATACTCGTGAATTTCTGATTCTTCGAATACCGCGTCAGGATTCTTCCTGTTCAGGAACCTATCCAGTTGGTGTTCTATGCCTGAACGAACCAGCAGCGGATGCTGTGCATGGTAAACGCAGAGATGAATCCTGTGATCCTCCTTCGCGCCCAGGGTATAAAGCGCCTTGGCCGTATCCGTCAGCGGACCGATATTGGCCATCCGTATCAGGCCAAAGCTGAACCGTTTTCCGGTTCTCGGATCCCGCGTGTGATGTCGCGCGTGGAGTTCGTGGATATACCCATGCAGATGCCTTGCCAGCGCCGTCGTTACTATTTCCTGATCTTGGCAATGTGTGATTTGCAGGGGTTTGATGACGGCTCTGCGACGAACCTCTGCCTCCGACAGCTTGCGGAGACGTCTGTCTACGAAGGCGTGATGGGCCCTTGAATAGCTATCGCTCTCTGCGTGATCCCCAGCCTCGGCTGAGTACTCGTCAAACCAGGCGCAGCATACAGACAGGGGTTGGCCGGGAACGCCGCGGTTGCGCTGATAGATTCGCCGGCCCTCCAGGTATGCCTGGAACAGGCCCCGTACCAGGGCGGGGGGGAGGGTTGCGGACGAGAGCAGGACACGGCTGCCCAGCAGGCCGGCCCAATGAACGAGGCGGCTAACCGCGGGCAGATCGTCGGTGTCGAAGTCGTCCGGTTCATCCAGGACCAGGTCCGCGCTCATGAGGCGCAGCATCGGTGCGATTTGACGGCCGCCGCGAGTACCCTCCGTTGCCGGGATCAAGTGATCGATTGTGCAGGCGAGAACAGGTGCATTGAGGAGTTTTTGGGCGTCTATGTTATTCCTCAGCCAGCGGTTCAGGGGACCGTCCTCCAGACTCCCCTCGAAGTGGACGTAATGCTGTTCTGGCAACAGGTCGGCGCTGGACTCTGAGCCCTCCACTGACAATCGATTCTCCTCCTCACGCTGCTGTTCATGTAACCGCCGAATGGCGCCCCCACCCACCAATACTGCAAGGTCCTCGGCGCCCAGGCCCATACGCTCCCGATAGGCGTCGCCTGTCTGCAGCGTCAGGGTACGCAGCCCCAGGGCAATGCTGAAACGGGCACCTTGCCGTGGATCGGCCAGTCCATAGAGGATACGACCATTTGCCAGCGTCTTGCCCGTGCCGGTCGATGCCATGTTGACACCGAAAAAGCCCTGGTACGAACTGCGAGCCTGAATGCTTGAGGCCAGGTCGAAGGCGCGATCCTGCCACCGAAATGCACGGTTCTTGGTGCGCTGCCGGAAACCCTTGTGCCGGGCAATGCTTGGAAGCTGCCTGGTCAGCCGGGGCAGTGTGCGGACAATCCGGCTGGCATTGACCTCGACGCCGATCAGGTGTTCGTCGAGCCGTTGCTTGAGGGCGCCTGATTCGTGATCCGTATTGGCATGGAGTGGGTATCCAGGACTTCCATACCGGCTGTGGCTGGGTTGGCTGGAGTAGTAGTGGTCGGCCAGCATCAGGGCCATGCGTGCGTGGTGCAGCACGTATGGGTCATCCAGCCAACTGGCATTCAGCATGGCGGCACGCTGCAGAATCGTTCGGGCGATCTTGGATGCGTGGGCACGCCACTGCACACTGGCAAAGGGTAGATCCTTGCCGAAACGCCAACAGGCTTCAATTTCGTTTTCCGTGACATCGAACTGGAGCCCGCACCATTCGTCTTCGATTTCCCCCGGCAGGTTTGCCAGCAGTTCGGAACGGACAGGACTGCCCTTTACCTGGGTTGGCAGGCGATGGTGGCTGACTATGAGCCAACCGACGACGCGCGCCAGCGGAGGCAGTTTCTCAAACGGCCCGGAAATACGGCGATCCATCCCGTCCCGAGAAAGCCGATCCAGCACGCCTTTCTCTCCACCTTGCTTCAGTGCCGCCAGTCGCTGCAGCCATGTTTCGTCATTGTCCCGGTCGACAAAGGCTTCGAACAGCCGCAGCGAGACCCATTCGTGGCGGTAGGCGTCCGCGACCGGCTTCTTGCCAGTAAGCTTTTTCTGAAAGGCCTGGTTTGCCTTGCCGAAATCATGGAAGAGCGAGGCAAGTGCCGCCAGTAGCCGTATGTCCTCGGCGGTATGCCAATCGTTTTCGTCCTGGCCACGCAGTACATCCCGGGCAGTCGTGTTGGTGGGGGTGGTCCCTTGGGCGTTGAACCGTCGGGCGTCGCCGACGATCCACAAAAGTTCACTGTGATCCTTTCCGCGTATCCAGTGGCAGGCCACAGCCGTATTCTTGCGGGCGGTCTTGCGTAGCATGCGACGCAGTGTCTCGAGCCCCTGTGCGGTGATGGGGGTTTGCCAAGTGCGATCTCCGCGCCGCTCGGCGAACTGATCGAGGATACGGCGGCTTTCGGTCAGTGCATTCTTGCTGCATTGGGAGACCAGGAGGACATTCAAGCGGCCGATCCCCCAATCTCTTTTGCGATTCGCTTGAGGGTGTCGATCATGAAATCGAGCGCTTCGTTGCGTGTCAGCCCGTCTATGCAGGCCTGACGGAACTCCTGTTCGTCATGTCCGGCCATGGCGGAGATGAAAGCTTGCGGGAGTATGATGGCATCCTTCACCAGATCCGCCACATCAAACACCAGACCGCCCCGGCGTGTCTTGCCGTGCAGAACCGCCAGCCCGTGCGGCAGGCCGAGGACCCAGGTGGCCGTTGCGCCCAGGCCATAAGCCAGGTAGTTGCCGTGGTCCAGAAAAGCGTTGGCTGGATCGGTTCCGGTGCCCATTTTTGCGCGGACAAACTCGCCGTATCCCATGGTGCTGGCGGCGATTTTGAAGAGTTCCTTGGTGAGGCGGGCTTCGAGCGTGAGCAGGTTTGTTGTATCGGATGAGGCCTCAATGCCCGCTCGAGTCCGTTTCAGCAATGGGGCCAGGGCGCGTTCCGCTACCTCGAAACCCGCGTCCTGCAGGGCCCGGCTCTTCAGCCAGTGGGTCTCAATGCGCTGCAGTCGGGCGTATTGGAATGCTTTCGCGGCTTCCAGGCGTAGTGAGTCGTCAAACCAGAAGCGGACCCAGTGCTGCAGGTATTCCGTTGGCCGGTATTCGCTCTGTGGAGTGAGCCAGGCCACTTCCACATCCACTTCATTGGCACTGAACAAGGGTGTTCCGCCACCTCCGCAGAAACCCACCAGAACGCCCGCCTTGGCCAACTCACGCATCGCCGCTTGGGTTATCGATGTGCCCGTCCCCAGCAGCAGGCAGGTGGTGTTGGCGATGGGTATGTTCCAATACAGGGACTGCTTCCCTTCATCCGTGACGTATTCAACCCGGCCGCCATTGACGAGAACGCGACAATGCTGAATGTAGTAGAGGTTGGCGCGCTTCGAATGTAAAACGCTCTTGAGGTCGCTTGGTGACAAATCGTCCATCGAACGTCTTCCCTTGACTGCGGACTCTGAATCGGACGTTTCCTTTCGGTTGGGGTGGTCGATCTGGTGGTGAGGTGTCGCACCCGCGCCCGCGCGCTCACATCCGTGCTCGGATCAGTGAGGTGATATCTCATCACCATATGCATATCAAGGCGTTGGTCAAGTGGTCCTGGCGGAGTTCTCTGGGCTGTGATTGACGTGGGCGGTTGCGGGGAGGGGGAGGTGATTAAGCGAGAAGCCATGGGTGTACCGGGCTTGGCCGGCAAGCAGGATGAGTTACCTCCCGCGTTCCAGGATTCACGCCCGTCACGGTTCTTGCAGAATCTCTGGAGTGTTGGAGGATGCTGGTTAGACTTTGTATTCAATATGTTTTTACTTCGTGTCCTTCGTGTCCTTCGTGGTGAAAAATCGGGTTCGAGTCGCCACCAGGACAGTATGAGCAGTTGCTAATGGGCCGGGTTCGGGATAAGATGCGAATCATTCTTATTTGACTCCGGATCGATCCCGATGGATTCCACGCTCAGGCTGTCCCAGCTTCAACCCGGCGAACGGGCCGTGATCCGCGCGGTGCACGCCGAGCAGGGGCTCCATCAGCGTCTCCTGGCCCTCGGCTTCCGCGCCGGCAAGAATCTCGAGGTGCTGCGCCGCGGCATCCTCAACGGCCCCCTGCACGTGCGCATCGGCTGCACGGAGGTGGCCATCCGCACGGTCGACGCCCGCAAGATCGAAATCCTGCGCGCGGCCTGACCCGCTCCACAACTCCCGGCGGCAACCCGCAGCAGTGTGCGGTCGGACAGCGGTCCGGGCCTGCGTGCGCGGGATGGGCCAAACCCCAGTTTTTCCGGGGGGATGGGTTCCGTCGCGGGACGGAGCGGGCGTAATGTTGACAGTCCGCCCTGACCGGTGAAGGGTCCGGGGGGGTGTCCAGGAGAAGAAGCCGAACATCATGAAACGCATCGCCCTGCTGGGCATGCCCAACACGGGCAAGTCCACCTTCTTCAACCGGCTGACCGGCGCCAGCGCCCGGGTCGGCAATTGGCCGGGGGTCACCGTGGACCTGCTCGGGGCGAAGGTGCTGGTGGGCGATGCCATGGTGGAGGTCGTGGACCTGCCGGGCATCTATGATCTGCACGGCTTTTCCGACGACGAGCGGGTGGTGCGGGAGTTTCTGGAGAACAATCCCCTCGACCTGGTGGTGGTGATCCTGAACACCACCCAGATCGATCGCCAGCTGGGTCTGGCCCTGCAGCTGAAGGAGCTGGGCATCCCCATCCTGATGCTGCTGAACATGGCGGACGAGGCGCGCAAGCGCGGGGTGCACGTGGACATCGACCGCCTGTCGGGGTCCCTGGAGGCCCCGGTGGTGACCCTGAGCGCGAAGTACGGCCAGGGCTTCCCCAAGGCGCTGGAGATGCTGCGGATGGTCCTGCAGGACAGCCGCCCGGTGAGCGCGGCCTGGCTGCGGGCGCAGCTGCAGCAGGACGACCGCCTGCAGGTGGAGATGGAGCATATCCTCGGTCATGCGGTGGAGCTGTCCCGGCCCCTCGGCGAGGATGCCACCGCGCGCCTGGACCGGGTGCTGCTGCATCCCTGGTTCGGCCTGCCGCTGTTCTTCCTCGCCGTGTTCCTGCTGTTCCAGCTGGTCTACACCCTGGGCGCGCCGCTCCAGGACGGGACCGCCTGGCTGCTGGAGCAGTTCAAGGGGTTGGCGCTGGCGCCGCTGGCCGGGGTGCTGCCCGCCTTCCTCTACGGACTGCTGGTGGAGGGGCTGTTCGACGGGCTGGGAACGGTGGCCTCCTTCGTGCCCATCATCGTGCTGTTCTTCCTCGGCATGGCGGTGGTGGAGGACAGCGGCTACCTGTCCCGGGCCGCCTTCATCATGGACGCCATGATGTCGCGGCTGGGGCTCGACGGGCGCAGCTTCGTGATGCTGCTGATGGGGTTCGGCTGCAACGTGCCGGCGCTCATGGGCACCCGGGTGATGCGCACCCGGGCCATGCGCCTGCTCACCATGCTCATCATTCCCTTCTCCCTGTGCTCGGCGCGGCTGCAGGTCTTCCTGTTCCTGACCACCGCGCTGTTCGCGCCTGCCCAGGCCCCGCTGGTGCTGTTCAGCCTCTACATGGTGAGCTTCCTGCTGGCGTTCCTCACCGCGTGGCTGTTCCGCGGCCGCTACCGCAGCGAGGAGCCGTTCGTGCTGGAGCTGCCGCCCTACCGCCTGCCCACCCTGCGCCAGGTGTTCATGCGCGGCTGGCTGGAGGTGAGCCACTTCCTGCGCCGGGCCACCACCTTCATCATCATCGGCGTGGTGCTGGTGTGGCTGCTCACCCACCTGCCCACCGGTGTCATGCCGGCCGGGCCCGAGACCCTGGCCGGCCACATCGGCGCGCTGTTCGAGCCGCTGCTGGCGCCGCTGGGCATCGACCAGCAGCTCACCGTGGCGCTCATGTTCGGGTTCGTGGCCAAGGAGGTGCTGATCGGCGCCCTGGCGGTCATCTACGGGGCCAGCGGCGATGCACTGATGGGGGTGATGGCCACCCGCATGGACTGGGTCCAGGCCTACAGCTTCATGCTCTTCACCCTGCTCTACACCCCCTGCCTGTCCACCGTGGCGACCCTGCGCAGCGAGTCCCGCAGCGGCGGCTTCACCCTGCTGGCGCTCGGCTGGGGGCTGCTGGTGGCATGGCTGGTGAGCGCCGTCTTCTACCAGGCGGCACGCCTGCTGGGGTTCTGAGAACCGCCGCTCCCGGCGCGGGAAGCGGCCCATGGCGAGGGGCGGGCTCCGGGTGGCCCGGGCCATCCGCGGCCGGCTGCTATCCGGGCGCCGGCTAGGGTATAATCGCCCGTTCACGGAGAGAGCAGCGTCCCCATGAATCTGAACTTCCTGGATTTCGAACAGCCCATCGCCGAGCTCGAGGCCAAGATCGAGGAGCTCAAGCTCATCGGCGACGACAACGAGATCAACATCAGCGACGAGATCGCCCGGCTCGAGGCCAAGAGCAAGGCCCTGACCGAGTCCATCTTCTCCAGCCTGAGCGCCTGGCAGATTGCCCAGCTGGCCCGCCATCCGCGGCGCCCCTACACCCTCGACTACATCGACGCCTTCTTCACCGATTTCGAGGAGCTGCACGGCGATCGCACCTTCGCCGACGATGCCGCCATCGTCGGTGGCCTGGCGCGCCTGGAAGGGCGGCCGGTCATGATCATCGGCCACCAGAAGGGCCGGGACACCCACGAGAAGGTGCACCGCAACTTCGGCATGCCGCGCCCGGAAGGCTACCGCAAGGCCATGCGGCTGATGGAGATGGCCGAGCGCTTCAGGCTGCCCATCCTGACCTTCATCGACACCCCGGGCGCCTATCCGGGGGTGGGCGCCGAGGAGCGGGGCCAGAGCGAGGCCATCGCCCGCAACCTGATGGTGATGGCGCGCCTGCGCACCCCCGTCATCTGCACCGTCATCGGCGAGGGCGGTTCCGGCGGCGCCCTGGCCATCGGCATCGGCGATCGCCTGCTGATGCTGCAGTACTCCACCTACTCGGTCATCTCTCCCGAGGGCTGCGCCTCCATCCTCTGGAAGAGCGCCGCCAAGGCGGCCGACGCCGCCGAGGCGATGGGCATCACCGCCGACCGGCTGAGCGAGCTGGAGCTGGCCGACCGGGTAATCCCCGAGCCGCTCGGTGGCGCCCACCGCGATCCGGGACTGATGGCCGAGCGGCTGAAGACCACCCTCCTGGAATACCTCGACCAGCTGGACCGCGTCGATACCGACACCCTGCTGGAGTATCGGATGCGCCGCATCGCGAACTACGGCGTCTTCAAGGAAGGGTGATCCGGTGGCGGGACGCGGCGCGCCCCGCCCGTCGGCCGTGCCGCCCGATCCCGCGGCCGTCGCCGCCATCCTGGCCGGCTATCCGCCGGCGCCCCGGCTCTGGGTGGCCTACAGCGGCGGCCTGGACTCCCACGTTCTCCTCCATCTCCTGGCCGGACTGGCTGCGGGGCTGCCCGCGCCGCTGGCGGCCGTCCATGTCCATCATGGCCTGAGCCCGCGGGCCGACGAGTGGGAGGCGCACTGTGCCGGGGTCTGCGCCGGCCTCGGCGTGCCCCTGCGGCTGTTGCGCGTGGACGCCCGGCCCGCCCCCGGGCAGAGCCCCGAGGCCGCGGCCCGCGAAGCCCGCTACCGGGCCCTGGCGGAGCTGCTGGCCGGGGACGAACTCCTGCTCACCGCCCAGCACCTGGACGACCAGGCCGAAACCCTTCTGCTGCAGCAGCTCCGCGGCGGCGGTCTGCGCGGCATGGCGGGCATGCCCCGCCTGCGCCGCCTGGGCGGCGGCTGGCTGGGGCGGCCATTGCTCGGTTTCAGCCGGGCGTCGCTGGCCGCCTATGCCCGCGGCCACGCCCTGGCCTGGGTGGAGGACGAGAGCAACAGCGACACCGGTTTCGACCGCAACTACCTGCGCCAAGAGGTGCTGCCCCGGCTGCGCGTGCGCTGGCCCGCCGTCGCGCAGAGCCTGGGCCGCAGCGCCGGGCACTGCGCCGAGGCGCTGGAGCTGCTGGAGGCGCTGGCCGCGGAGGACCTGTCCCGGGCCGGTGGCGGGGAGCCCGGCGGCAGCCTGGCCGTGGCGGAGCTGGGCGCGCTGCCGCCGGCCCGCCAGCGCAACCTGCTGCGCCACTGGATTGCCGCACGGGGCGCCCCGCTGCCGCCGGGACCGCGGCTGGAGAGCCTGCGCCGCCAGTGCCTGGAGGCGGGCACGGATCGCGCCCCGCGCATCGCCTGGGGCGGGGTGGAGGTGCGCCGCCACCGGGGTCGGCTCCACCTGCTCGGCGCCCTGGCGGCGCCGCCGGCGGAGGGGTTGCCATGGCGCCTGGACGGGGACCTGGGGCTGCCCGCGGGCCTGGGCCGGCTCTCACTGGAGCCCGCCAGCGGCCGGGGGCTGGCGGAGAGGAGCCTGGCCGGGGCCGCGGCGGAGGTGCGGTTCCGGGTCGGCGGCGAGCGCTGCCAGCCGGCCGGGCGCGCCGGCCGCCACACCCTGAAGCAGCTGTTCCAGGAGGCGGGGGTGCCGCCCTGGCTGCGCGAGCGGACCCCGCTGCTGTACCTGGACGGCCGGCTGGCGGCGGTCGGCGGACACTGGGTCTGCGCACCCTTCGCGGCCGCGCCGGGCGAGGCCGGGAGGGTGCTGCGCTGGGAGCCCGGGCCGGGGGCCGGGGGCGCAGGTTCGATTGTGGAAAAGTGGCCAATCTGGTAAGGTTCCGCCCAGTTTACGACTGGTCTTCCCCCACCTTTTTCCAGGCACGCATGACGCGATTCATCTTCATAACCGGCGGCGTTGTGTCCGCCCTCGGCAAGGGGATCGCTTCGGCGTCCCTCGCCGCGATCCTCGAGAGCCGCGGGCTCAATGTCACTCTCCTGAAGCTCGATCCCTACATCAACGTCGATCCGGGGACCATGAGCCCGTTCCAGCACGGCGAAGTCTACGTGACCGCCGACGGGGCGGAGACCGATCTGGACCTGGGGCACTACGAGCGCTTCGTGCGCACGACCATGTCCCGGAACAACAACTACACCACCGGCCAGATCTACGAGAACGTCATCCGGCGCGAACGCCGCGGCGACTACCTGGGCGGCACGGTGCAGGTGATTCCCCACATCACCGACGAGATCAAGCGCTGCATCCGCGAGGGCGCCGACGGCGCCGACGTGGCCATGGTGGAGATCGGCGGCACCGTGGGCGACATCGAGTCGCTGCCGTTCCTGGAGGCCATCCGCCAGATGGGCGTGGAACTGGGGCGCGAGCGGGTGCTGTTCATGCACCTGACCCTGGTGCCCTACATCGCCGCCTCCGGCGAGCTCAAGACCAAGCCCACCCAGCACTCGGTGAAGGAGCTGCGCTCCATCGGCATCCAGCCCGACGTGCTGCTGTGCCGCAGCGACCGGCCGCTGCCGGAGGCGGAGCGGCGCAAGATCGCGCTGTTCACCAATGTGCCCGAGCGCGCGGTCGTCTCCGCCATCGACGTGGACAACATCTACAAGATTCCGTTGCTCTACCACCTCGAGGGTCTCGACGACCTGGTGGTGGAGCGGCTGCAGCTGCAGGCGGCCCAGCCGGATCTCTCCGAGTGGGAGCGGGTCATCGACGCGATGGAGCATCCGGAGTCGGAGGTCACCATCGCCATGGTGGGCAAGTACGTGGAGCTCACCGACGCCTACAAGTCCCTCAACGAGGCCCTGTTCCACGCCGGCCTGCGCAACCGCACCAAGGTGCGCATCCACTACGTGGAGTCCGAGGAGATCGAAACCCAGGGCACCGGCTGCCTGGCCGGCGCCGACGCCATCCTGGTGCCGGGAGGATTCGGCGAACGGGGCGTGGAGGGCAAGATCCGGGCCGTCGAGTACGCCCGCACCAACCGCATCCCCTATCTCGGCATCTGCCTCGGGCTGCAGGTGGCGGTCATCGAGTACGCCCGCAGCAAGGCGGACATGCCGCGGGCCAACAGCACCGAGTTCGATCGCGACACGCCCTATCCGGTCATCGCCCTGGTGACCGAGTGGGTCACCAGCAGCGGCGGCGTGGAACACCGCACCGACGAGGACGACCTGGGCGGCACCATGCGCCTGGGCGCCCAGCAGTGCCGCCTCGAGGAGGGAACCCTGGTGCGCGAGGCGTACGGCAAGGATGTGATCGTCGAGCGCCACCGCCACCGCTACGAGGTCAACGACCGCTTCCTGGCCGAGCTGGAGCAGGCCGGCATGAAGGTCTCGGGCCGCTCCATCGACGGCAGCCTGGTGGAGGTGGTGGAGGTGCCGGATCATCCCTGGTTCGTCGCCTGCCAGTTCCACCCCGAATTCACCTCCACTCCCAGGGACGGTCATCCGCTGTTCACCGGTTTCGTCCAGGCCGCCTGCGCCCAGCGCGAGCGCAACGCCACCAAGGCGGCCGGCTGAGATGGGCGGACAGGAGACGCGCCAGGGACCTGGCAGCATCGCGCTGTGCGGCTTCAGCGCCGGGCTGGAACAGCCGCTGTTCCTCATCGCCGGGCCGTGCGTCATCGAGAGCGAGCAGCTGGCGCTGGACACGGCCGGGGCGCTCAAGGAGCTGACCGGGCGCCTGGGCGTTCCGTTCATCTACAAGTCCTCCTTCGACAAGGCCAACCGTTCCTCCGTCGCGAGCTACCGCGGCCCGGGGATCGAGGCCGGGCTGCGCATCCTGGAGACGGTGAAGCGCGATATCGGCGTGCCGGTGCTCACCGACGTGCACGAGGACACGCCGCTGGCCGAGGTGGCCGCGGTGGTGGACGTGCTGCAGACCCCCGCGTTCCTGTGCCGGCAGACCAACTTCATCCAGGCGGTCGCCGCGCTGGGGCTGCCGGTGAACATCAAGAAGGGGCAGTTCCTCGCCCCGTGGGACATGAAGTACGTGGCCGACAAGGCGCTGGCCACCGGGAACCGGCAGATCATGGTCTGCGAGCGGGGCGTGAGCTTCGGCTACAACAACCTGGTCTCCGACATGCGCTCCCTGGCGGTGATGCGCGAGACCGGCTGCCCGGTGGTGTTCGACGCCACCCACTCGGTACAGCTGCCGGGCGGGCAGGGTGGAGCCTCCGGGGGGCAGCGCGAATTCGTTCCGGTGCTGGCACGCGCCGCCGTGGCCGCCGGGGTCTCGGGCCTGTTCATGGAGACCCACCCGCGTCCCGACGAGGCGCTCAGCGACGGGCCCAACGCCTGGCCCCTGGGGCGGCTGGAGGCGCTGCTGGAGACCCTGGTCGCGATCGACCGCGCCGTGAAGGCGAGCGGCTTCGATGAGCTGAAATGACACGCCGCCCTCCAGGCGGCGTGTTTGTCTGATAATCCCGTTTCATCAAGTTTCAGGTTTTAGGTATTGGGTGTTGGGTCCCTGTCCCGTACGGAGGCGGTTCGTTTCTGCGCCCGCCGCTTCATGGATGACACGGATACCTGAAACGTAATACCTGAAACCTATAATCTGATACTGAAAACCGAAAACGTCATATATCTGGAGTCACCATGTCTGAGATTCTGAATGTCGTCGCCCGCGAGATTCTCGATTCGCGCGGCAATCCCACCGTCGAGGCCGACGTGATCCTCGCGTCCGGCGTGACCGGCCGCGCCGCGGTGCCCTCCGGCGCGTCCACCGGTTCCCGCGAGGCCCTGGAGCTGCGTGACGGGGATCCCGGCCGCTACGGCGGCAAGGGCGTGCGCAAGGCGGTCGAACACATCAACACCGAGATCCGCAAGCTGCTGGTGGGACGCGGCGCCATGGACCAGTCGGGCCTGGATCAGGCCATGATCGCGCTCGACGGCACCGCCAACAAGGGGCGCCTGGGGGCCAACGCCATCCTCGCGGTCTCCATGGCCCTGGCCAAGGCGGCGGCGCGCCAGACGGAGCTGCCGCTGTATCGCTACCTGGGCCTGAAGGGCCCCTACAGCCTGCCGGTGCCGATGATGAACATCATCAACGGCGGCGCCCACGCGGACAACAACGTGGACATGCAGGAGTTCATGATCGTGCCGGCGGGGATGCCCAGCGAGGCGGAGGCCGTCCGCTGCGGGGCCGAGATCTTCCACACCCTGAAGAAGGTGCTGCAGGAGCGCGGCCTCAACACGGCGGTGGGCGACGAGGGCGGCTTCGCGCCCGACCTGCCCTCCAACGAGTCGGCCATCGAGGTGATCCTGGAGGCCATCGGGCGGGCCGGCTACAAGGCCGGCGAGGACGTCTGGATCGGGCTCGACACGGCCAGCTCGGAGTTCTACCGCGACGGCAAGTACGAGCTCGCCTCCGAGGGCCGCTCCCTCAGCTCCGCCGAGATGGTGGACTACCTGGAGGACTGGGTGAACCGCTACCCCATCCTCACCATCGAGGACGGGATGGCGGAGAACGACTGGGAGGGCTGGAAGCTTCTCACCGATCGCCTGGGCAAGCGGGTGCAGCTGGTGGGCGACGATCTCTTCGTCACCAATCCCGCCATCCTGCGCGAGGGCATCGACAAGGGAATCGCCAACGCCATCCTCATCAAGCTCAACCAGATCGGCACCGTCACCGAGACCCTGGAAGCCATCCGGATGGCCAAGGCGGCCGGCTACGGCGTGGTCATCTCCCACCGTTCGGGCGAGACCGAGGACGTCACCATCGCCGACCTGGCGGTGGCTACCGCCGCCGGCCAGATCAAGACCGGCTCGCTGAGCCGTTCCGACCGGGTGGCCAAGTACAACCGCCTGCTGCGCATCGAGGAGATGCTCGCCGGGAAGGGAGCCTATGCCGGGCGCGGCATCTATCCGTCCCTTGCCGGTTGAGGCTCCGCAACGGCAATGCGGACCAGCGACCCGGAGAGTGAGTCACGCGGGCTGTGACCATTAAATGGGTCATCGTGGTGCTGGTGCTGGTGCTGGTATCGCTCCAGGCCCGGCTCTGGTTCGGCGAGGGCAGCCTCGCCGAGGTCTGGCGCCTGCGGCAGTCGGTGAAGCTGCAGGAGCAGACCAACGCCGAGCAGCGCGAACGCAACCAGGTCCTGGAGGCGGAGGTCCGCGATCTCAAGCAGGGGCTGGAGGCCATCGAGGAGCGCGCCCGCAGCGAGCTGGGGATGATCCGGGAAGGCGAGACCTTCTTCCTCCTGGTGGAGTGAGCGCGTCTTTCGGTCGCGACCGGGTAACGATGAAGAGCACACCACGAAGGCACGAAGAACACGAAGGAAAAGACGGTCTATCCGCAGATTACACAGATTACGCAGATTCCGGATTGCCGTGACAGGATGCATGGGCTGACCGTGCAGCCATGAGGACTTGTGACGATTGAGCTCCCGGCCCTGGCCACCGCAGCCGGGAGCGCTGTCAAGCAATCCCATGTTCTGTAAAAATATCTGCGTAATCCGCGTAATCTGCGGTTAAGACATCTTTCCGCTTTTCTTCGTGCCCTTCGTGCCTTCGTGGTGAAAGTGTTTTTTTTTGGTGAAAACAGGTGAACAGCGGATCTGATGACGGCTGAGGATGACCGGGTCTGGGCGGTGGTGCCGGCCGCGGGGGCGGGGACGCGCATGGGCACGGAGGTGCCCAAGCAGTACCTGCCGCTGCTCGGCCGTCCGCTCATCGAGCACACCCTGGAGCGGCTGCTCAGCCATCCGCGCATCGCCGGCGTGGTGGTGGCGGTGGCGGCCGGGGACGAGCGCTGGCGGGCCCTGGGCCTGGCCGGGCGGCCCGGCGTCACCACCGTCACCGGCGGCGCGGAGCGCTGTCACTCGGTCCTCAACGCCCTGGCCTGGCTGCTCGGGCAGGGGCACGGCGGGGCCTGGGTCCTGGTGCACGACGCCGCGCGCCCCTGCCTCTCCCACGGCGAGATCGACCGCCTGCTCGAGGCCCTGGCGGAGGATCCCGTCGGCGGTCTGCTCGGTCTGCCGGTGCGGGACACCATGAAACGGGCCGGGGCGCAGGACCGGGTGGCGGGCACCGTGCCGCGGGAGGGGCTGTGGCACGCGCTGACGCCGCAGATGTTCCGCACCGGCGCGCTGCACGGCGCCCTCGGCGCCGCCCTGGACCGGGGCGAGCTGGTGACCGACGAATCCTCCGCCATGGAACTGGCCGGCCACGCCCCGCGGCTGGTGCCCGGCCGGCCCGAGAACATCAAGGTCACGCGCCCCGAGGACCTGGCGCTGGCCGAGCTCTACCTCCGGCAACAGGGCGGATCGACAGGATGAGAATCGGACAGGGTTTCGACGCCCACCGCTTCGCCCCCGGGCGACGGCTGATCCTCGGCGGGGTCGAGATCCCACACGGGGAGGGCATGCTGGCCCACTCCGACGGCGATGTGGCGATCCATGCGCTGTGCGACGCGCTGCTCGGCGCCGCGGCGCTGGGAGACATCGGCCGGCACTTTCCCGACAGCAGCGCCGAGTACAAGGACGCCGACAGCCGCGTGCTGCTGCGGCGGGTCGTCGCCCTGCTGGCTGATCGGGGCTTCCGGGTCGGCAACGCCGACATCACCCTCATCGCCCAGCGCCCGAAGCTGGCCCCCTTCATCGACACGATGCGCGAGCGCCTCGCGGCCGATCTCGGGGTGGCCGCCGGGCGGGTGGGCGTAAAGGCCACCACCACCGAGCAGATGGGCTTCACCGGGCGCGGCGAGGGCATCGCGGCGCTGGCCGTGGTGCTGCTGGACGAGCCGGCTCCCGCGGCCCGATGAGCGCCGGGACCGATCCCGTCCGCTCGCTCCCCCACGCCTGGGGCGCCCCCGTCGCCCAGGGCCGCATCCGCCAGTCGCCGGAGGATTTCCGGGTGGACGAGATCCCCGCCATCACCCCGGCCGGGCGCGGCGAACACCTCCTGCTACGGGTGGAAAAGCGTCTTGCCAACACCGAGTGGGTGGCCGGAAGGCTGGCCGAGGTGGCCGGCGTGGAGCCGTTGGCGGTGGGCTATGCCGGTCTGAAGGATCGTCGTGCCGTGACCACCCAGTGGTTCAGCGTCCACCGGCCGGCGGCGGGTGAGCCCGACTGGAGCGTCCTCGAGCCCGAGGGCGTGCGGGTGCTGGATGCCACCCGGCACACCGCCAAGCTGCGGCGGGGCGAGCTGGAAGGAAACCGGTTCCGGATCCGGGTCACGGCGCTGGCGGGGGCGGGCACCCCATTGGAGTCGCGGTTGCGGCAGGTGGCGGAAGCCGGCGTGCCCAACTACTTCGGGGAGCAGCGCTTCGGCCGCGACGGCGAGAACCTGGCGCGGGCCGAGGCGCTGTTCGCCGGCCGCGGCCAGGTGCGGGATCGCCACCGGCGCGGCCTCTACCTCTCCGCGGCCCGCGCCTGCCTGTTCAACGCGGTGCTGGCGCAGCGGGTGGCGGCGGGGAGCTGGAACCGCGCGCTCCCGGGGGACGTGGTCCTGCTGCCGGGCGGTCACGGCGAACTGACCCTGGAGCGGGTGGACGCCGCCGTGGCGGCCCGGGTGGCCGACGGGCGGCTCACCCTGACCGGCCCCCTGTGGGGTCGGGGCGGGCTGACCACCGCCGCCGAGGCCCGTGCGGTTGAATTGCAGGCCCTGGCGCCCTGGGCCGCGCTGCGTGCCGGCCTGGAGGCCGCGGGCCTCTACCAGGAACGCCGGGCGCTGGGTCTGCGGCCGCGGGAATTCACCTGGGACCAGCCGCGGCCCGATGTGCTGGAGCTGGCTTTCGATCTGCCGGCCGGCAGCTACGCCACCGTGGTGCTGAGGGAGCTGGTGGACCTGCAGCCGGAGTCCACCGGCGGCGCGCCCGCAGGGAGCCCCCCGAAAGCACCATGAGCGCTGCAGCGCTGGGCAAGTGAACACAGCCATTGCCTGCCCGCTGCGCCTTGTCCTGGCGCTTTCGGGGAGGCTCTGGAAGTACCTCCAAGGGTGAAGCAGTACACCAGTGCCCCCGGCGGTTTTTCGGCCGCGCCGGCCCGTTCCGGTGACGGCGGGCGGAACGGGGTTTTGTCGGGCTCCGGCCCTCTAAGTTATCATGCCGCAGATGCCGCGCACCGCGGCGGCGGGGGCACATGCAAACAGACGGGATAAAAATCCTCATCAGCAATGACGACGGCTATCGGGCCCCCGGCCTGGCGAGCCTCGCGGCGGCGCTGATGGACATGGCGCACATCACGGTGGTGGCCCCGGATCGGGACCGCAGCGGAGCCAGCAACTCCCTGACCCTCGATGTCCCGATTCGCGCCAACATCGGCGAGAATGGCTATATCGCCGTCAACGGAACTCCCACCGACTGCGTTCACCTGGCGATCACCGGCCTGCTCGAGGAGGAGCCGGACATGGTGGTGTCGGGCATCAACGCCGGCGCCAATCTCGGTGACGACGTGCTCTATTCGGGCACCGTGGCCGCCGCCATGGAGGGCCGCTTCCTCGGCCTGCCGGCCCTGGCGGTCTCCATCGCCTCCCACAACCCGACCCACCTGGAGTCGGCGGCGCGGGTGGCCCGCACCCTGGTGGAGCGGCTGCTGGCCGACCCGCTGCCGGCGGACATCATCCTCAACGTCAACGTGCCCGATCTGCCCTGGGCGCAGATCCGGGGCTACCGCGTCACCCGTCTCGGCCACCGCCACCGCGCCGAGCCGGTGGTCAGGGCCACCGATCCGCGCGGACGTGACATCTACTGGGTGGGGCCGGCCGGGCTGGAGCAGGATGCCGGTACGGGCACCGACTTCCTCGCCCTGCGGGAGAACTTCGTGTCGGTGACGCCGCTGCAGGTGGACCTGACCCGCCACAACGCCCTGGAACGGCTCGGGCACTGGCTGCCGGAGGACGGTGCATGAACCGGGAACGCCTGGACGGCATCGGCATGACCTCCCAGCGTGCCCGTGACCGGCTGGTGGACAGGCTGCGCGGCCTCGGCATCACCAGTCCCGCCGTTCTCGGCGTCATCGCCGCCACACCCCGGCACATCTTCGTGGACGAGGCCCTGTCGAGCCACGCCTACGAGAACAAGTCGCTTCCCATCGGCTTCGGCCAGACCATCTCCCAGCCCTACACCGTCGCCCGGATGACCGAGGTGCTGCTGGAGTGCAGCCCTTGCCGCAAGGTGCTGGAGGTGGGGACCGGGTCGGGCTACCAGGCCGTGGTGCTGGCCCAGCTCTGCGAGGAGGTCTTCACCGTTGAGCGCATTGCCGCGCTGCTCAACCGGGCCCGCCAGTGCTTCCGCGACATGGGGCTGCGGAACATCCGCAGCCGCCACACCGACGGCGGGCAGGGCTGGCCGGACAACGGGCCCTACGACGGCATCATGGTCACCGCGGCCATGGAACAGATACCCGAGGAGCTGCTGACCCAGCTGGCGCCCGGCGGCTGCATGGTGCTGCCGCTGGCCACCGCACAGGGGCAGCGCCTGCAGCGGATCCGCCATACCGGCACGAGTTTCGAGATGGAGGACATGGAGGACGTGCGCTTTGTTCCCTTCCTCGGGGGCAAGCGCTGATGCGGCTCTTCTCCCGGCTCTACGCGCGGGTGATGCATTGGGCGGCCCACCCCCACGCGCCCCGCTACCTGGCGGGCCTCAGCTTCGCCGAATCCTCCTTCTTTCCCATCCCGCCCGACGTGATGCTCGCGCCCATGGCGCTGGCGCGTCCGGAACGGGCCTGGTCCTATGCCCTGCTCACCACGGCGAGCTCGGTGCTCGGCGGCATGCTCGGCTATCTCATCGGCTACTTCGCCTTCGGGGCCATCGAGCCGCTGCTGCACCAGGCCGGCTACTGGCCGGCCTACGAGGCGGCGCGGAGCTGGTTCGAGCAGTGGGGTTTCTGGGCCATCTTCGTCGCGGGTTTTTCACCGATTCCGTATAAGGTGTTCACTATTGCCGCGGGTGTGCTGGCGATGGTCTTTCTGCCCTTCGTGCTGGCCTCGGCGGTGGGGCGGGGGTTGCGCTTTTTCCTCGTCGCCGGCCTGATGGTCCTGGGCGGGGAGCGCATGGAGCGCAAGCTGCGCACCTACATCGACTACATCGGCTGGGCCACCGTGGTCGCGGGCGTGATCGCCTACCTCGTGATCCGGTATTAGCTCTGAATTTTTCTCACCAAGAACGCCAAGGTTAAAAAAGAACAGGACCTTGTGATTGGAGCATCGTCTGGAACGGGGGCCGCTGCAGTAATAAGACCGTCAATCCTCTGTTCTCCTGGCATTCTTCGCGTCTTGGCTAGGGATAACATGAAATATCGGGGCTAGTGTAGTGCGTCACTCTTGGAGGCCCATTCAGCGAGTCGCCGGCCGGTCAGATGCAAGGCGCGCTTGCGCAGGAATGGCAGGCCCCCTTTCAAGCAAGCGCAACGCCGCAGATGGCCGGCCAGCGGCGCGCCCGGAGGGAGCCCCCCGAAAGCGCCATGACGGCGTTGCAGCGCTTGACAAGGGAACAACCATTGCCTGCGCACTGCGCCTTGTCCTGGCACTTTCGGGGGGCTCTGAAAGTACCTCCAAGAGTGACGCACTACACTAGCATCCTGGCGGCGCGGTCAATGGGCGTTCCGTCCCGGTTCAGGACTCCCGGCACCGACACCGCCCACGCCAGGGATTCACCGGGACTGTGGCTGACGGAAGCATCATGAAGCGATGGCAGAACAACAGCACGCTGGTGCTGGCGGCAGTGGTTGTTGCCGCGTTGCTGCTGGACGGCTGCGGCGGGCGCAATACCGCGGCGCCGGTCACCGAGCGCTATGGCGCGTCGGCGCGCAAGGCCGCACCTGTCGCACCGCGTACCACGCCCCGGGGCGGCGACTACACGGTCCAGCGCGGCGATACCCTCTACTCCATCGCCTGGCGCTACGGCCGCGACTACCGGGAGCTGGCGGCCTGGAACGGCATCCGCCCCCCCTACACCATCTACGTCGGGCAGCGGCTGCGAACCGCGCCGGGACGCCTGTCCGCGGCGACGCGGGCCCCCGTGCGGGAATACGCGCCGGCGCCCGCCGCCACCGCGCGCAGCACCGCACCCCCCGCCGCGCCAGCCCCCACCCCCGGCAACCGGGATGCCATCCCGCCGACGGCGTCCACGTCGAAACCGGGCCCGACACCCGCGCCCGGGCCGGTGGAGTTCCCGCGCAATGTCACCTGGGCATGGCCGGTCGAGGGGCCGTTGCTGAGCCGCTTCAGCGACAGCAGCGCGGGCAGGAAAGGGGTGGACATCGGCGGCCACTACGGCCAGCCCGTACGCACCGCGGCCGCGGGACAGGTCGTCTACAGCGGCAGTGGACTTCGCGGTTACGGGCAGCTTATCATCGTGAAACATAACGATATGTACCTGAGCGCCTACGCACACAACCGACGCCTCCTGGTCAGGGAGGGCGAAGCGGTGAAAGCGGGGCAGGTGGTGGCCGAGATGGGGCGCAGCGAAACCGACCGGGTCATGCTCCATTTCGAGATCCGCAAGGAGGGTAAGCCGGTTGACCCTCTCCGCTACCTGCCGAAGCGCTAGCCCGGAGCAACCACTGTCCGACACAGCGGCCCCACCGCCGCTGCCGCAGGATTCGGAGAGCGCGAGGTCCGGAGCTGGAGTCCGACGGAACACGGCATGTGAGGTGTCAAGGGCCATGATCCGCCGGAACCCCGGGAAAACAGGCACCGGAGAGTGCATCGCAGATGGTCGAGGCGGTCATGACTGGGATGATCCGCACGGTATTGGCGCAGCGGGAGGCGATAGTCTCCCCGGATGCGACCGTGACCGTGCCGGGCACATCCGCTGCAGGCAGCACCGCACTGGTACCGTTGATTCCAGGGCTGTGAACGCAATACGGATCAGCCCCGGCTTGTTGGATGGATGGAAATCACCGAGGAGTTCCTATGCCGCGGGAGTGGGAAGGCGACTCGTTGGCTGATAACGACAGCGACGAGGAGGAGACCCTGGCTATCGAGGAGCAGGAGCAGGAACAGGAGCAGAGCGGTGAGGCCGAGGAACTTCAGGATGAAGAATCCTCCATCAACTGGGAGGCCTCCACCGACAACCTCGACGCCACGCAGCTGTACCTGAGCGAGATTGGCTTCTCGCCGCTGCTCACCGCGGAGGAGGAGGTCTACTTCGCCCGCCGGGCCCAGCGCGGTGACGACAGTGCGCGCAAGCGCATGATCGTGAGCAACCTGCGCCTGGTGGTGAAGATCGCCCGGCGCTACGTCAATCGGGGGCTGGCCCTGCTCGATCTCATCGAGGAGGGGAATCTCGGTCTGATCAGGGCCGTGGAGAAGTTCGACCCCGAGCGCGGATTCCGGTTCTCCACCTACGCCACCTGGTGGATCCGCCAGACCATCGAGCGGGCGATCATGAACCAGACCCGCACCATCCGCCTGCCCATCCACGTGGTCAAGGAGCTGAACGTCTACCTGCGCGCCGCACGGCAGCTGGCCCAGAGCCTGGACCACGAGCCGACCCCGGAGGAGATTGCCCAGCTCCTGGACAAGCCGACCCGCGACGTGGAACGGATGCTGGGACTCAACGAGCGGGTCGCCTCCGTGGATACCCCCTACGGCAAGGACTCGGACAAGTCCCTGCTCGACACCATCGCCGACGAGGCGGTCGGCGATCCCGCGGAGCTGCTCCAGGACGACGATCTCAGGGACAGCATCGAAGACTGGCTGTCCCAGCTCAACGACAAGCAGCGGGCCGTGGTGGAGCGCCGCTTCGGCCTGTGCGGCTACGAGAGCTCCACCCTCGAGGAAGTGGGCAACGAAATCGGGCTCACCCGCGAGCGGGTACGCCAGATCCAGGTGGAGGCCCTGCGGCGGTTGCGCGAGATCCTGGAGAAGCAGGGTCTTTCCGGCGACGCCCTGTTCCGTTGAGATAGCGGGCGGCGTGTGAGAGATCTCTGATAAGCGTGTGCGCGCTTGTCCGGTGCCGGCCTGAGCGGATCGCGCGTGGCGCGCGATCATCACTCATATCGGGTTGAATTCAATAGAAATACCTCCGCGGGATGGTTCGGCGCCCACCCTGTTGCCGGGCCCCAAGCCCCTTTGCGTTGTATGGCAATGATGGATATGTTTATCCCGGCGGGAACGGATACCACTGGACAATGCACGGATGCCTCGGGCCGCAGGAGGCGCGACAGGGACGTGCACAGGGACGTGCCCGCAGGGATGCAACGCATTTGGTGTGGGGCGCGTGGAACTGCCCGGATGAGAGGACGTTGAAAAGCGGTCATCGACCGCTTTTTTTTTGTGCCGGAAAAACGTGAATGCGTGAGTGCGTGAGTGCGTGAGTGCGTGAGTGCGTGAAGGGCGAAGGGGTTGCGCGGGTTCTGGATTTCCGGGGACGCTCTGGACGGAACACGGAACACGGAACACGGAACACGGAACACGGAACACGGAACACGGAACACGGAACACGGAACACGGAACACGGAACACGGAACACGG